>CAXHHE010000036.1:0-15643 GCA_964016365.1 uncultured Bacteriovorax sp.
GTCAGACTTTTCAACATCAACTAACGAACCCGATTTCACGACAGTGTAGATGTCGTTTGTGTCTTGGTCGTAAAGTTTTAAGGTAAAATTTGAAGCATTGTATTCTGAACCAACAAATGTCTGGTGTTCAGAAGCAACGGTGACTTCATCAAGTTCTGGAATTTTTTTTTCGAGAGCTGCGATTTCCTGGGCCTTAAACCCATAGCGCCCGAGAATATCTCGAGCTTTATCTTCTGCAAGGACACTTTGAGAAAAAGACATCAACAGCATTAGGCATAAGAATGTTTTAGTCATAAGTGGTCTCTGAAATAGTGGGATATCAGTGATCATTTTAGGGAAGCGCGAAGCGAAATGACTAATAAAGAACTCTTACATCTCGCGTGAATTCCATTAATAATTCGCCTCTTACGCTTCCTTGAAACTAAAATTTATCTTAATTTCGCCATATTCATCCACGATGGTGTGACCTCATCGAGAAAGCCTGAAACTTCCATCTTCTCTGTCGGGTGACGATAGCCATTTAAAAATCCAGAGTCGACATAAAAAACACCACTCGACATCTCTTCATTTTTTAAACCGTAAACATTTCCATTTCTTCCAGTCGCTCTCCATTTCCCAAGAATTTTTTTGCGTTCTGTGAATGGAAAAGCTGTCGGTTCTGTATCGAGATCGTATGTCCCAACTTCAAGAATCTGATTTAATTTATTTGTAGGATCAATGATGATTGAACCACCATCTCTGTATGTTCTCCAATAAGCATCGACATCGTGGTCATTAAGACCTAGCGTCTTCATCACTTCTGCTCTATCGGCGCGAAGCCCTGCTGTTTTAGTCATGATATATTTCCACTGGCGAGAGACGCCTTTATAATTTCTTAAACTCGGATCCATGAGAGCTTCGCGAGCATAAATTTTAATAATCGGCGTTCCCGTTTCGATGATCTGTCTTAAATAAGCGATCGCTTCATTATTATTTCTTGTGCATCCTGAACTTCTTGGGTTTGAAACAACGTTGATCATGAACTTTTTTGTCTTCTTGATATATTTGTCTTTATCTTCGCCCCAACCAAGAGTTCCGTGCATCCATTGTCCAAAAGGGTTTGGAGAAACAAAAGCTGCGTACCAACCAAAGGCCCCACGCATTTTTCCTTCCTTCTCACCATCTTTTCCATCTGGCATATACTTACCCTTAAACCAATCTCTCCAGTCATTGTCTCCAATGGCCGGTGGCATTGGGTAGCCTTCTTTATACCAGGCAGGGTAATGCCCTTCTGAGTCCTGATAAAACTTTGTCCATCCTGTCACTCGGTATGAACCAAGAATTGAGCGACCTTTGCCTTTTTCGGCCGCTGAGAGGTCTTTATCTTCACCAACAACAACTTCTGTTTCCATAATCATTTTGTGCGGGCAAGAATCATCCATACATTGTCTTTCGTAAACGCGAAGAGTTTCACTGGCCACATTAATCACCACAAAAAGTTTTCCATTAAATTTTTTATAGTCTTGTGGTCTGTCTAGAAGATATTCGAAGACAACATAATAGTGTTCAGCATCGATCAGCTTCGCGTTTGAGCTCACAACTTCAATTTCAACATACTTGTTGTTAATAAGATCGGTACTGATTAAGCGGACTTTATCATTGAGATTTAAGAGCCCCATCACTTTTGCGCTATCTTCTGGAGTGGAGCGAACTCTGAGTCCATTGGTGGCGATGTAATAAACTTTGTCATAAACTCCAACAGAGTAAGGATTCATCTCTTGCCCAATCGCAGGTCTAAAAGGCAGCGCGAGTAAAATCGTGAGAAAAATAAATTCTAAAACTTTCATGACTCCCTCCTCTTTTTTGGATAAATAAAAAAAGACTAGGGAAAGGTAGCAGCCCCACTTTTTAAAGACAACTTTAAAGTGAATTGATTTTGTTTAGCTTTTATTCAATAAGTAACTACCTAAATTTGCTAATGAATTTCGGCCACTTGACCAGAATTATTTTCGGTTTTATATTTAACCAAATAGTTAATTAACCGATAGGTAAAATAATATGCTGATGCAAACAGACCAATTAAGCTTAACGTTCTCTGCTCTTGCCGATCCAACAAGAAGAGCGATGCTCACTCAACTTTCTCTTGGAGAAGCAAGTGTAACGGATTTAGCAAAACCATTTTTAAAAGACATGAGTCTTCCGGCCATCACCAAACACTTAAAAGTTTTGGAGCGTGCAGGACTTATTACAAAAACAAAAGAGGCCCAGTGGAGACCATGCAAGCTCAATGCTGAAGCTTTAAAAGATGCAACTGAATGGATGGAGCAATACCGCATTTTCTGGGAAGAGAGTTTCGATCGTCTCGATGAATATTTAAAAACCGTGACTTCTCAAAATAATGAAAAATCTAAACCAACTAAGAAGGGGAAGAAATGATGAGCGCAAAACATAAACCGAATGAACTCTACATTGAAAGAATTTACGATGCTCCAGTGAAAGCTGTTTGGGATGCGTGGACAGACCCGGATCAAGTAGCGAAATGGTGGGGGCCTCGTGGTTTCACCCATACAACAAAGAGCAAGGACTTTCGCCCAGGTGGAAAGTGGATTTATACAATGCATGGACCAGACGGTGTGGACTGGCCAAACATCACGACTTATCACGAGATCGTTCCCTACTCTCGCCTGATGTATGATCACGGAGGCAATGATGAAAGAGAAGCACTTTTTAGAGTGACTGTAAATTTCATTGAATTAAAAAATAATAAAACAAAAATGGAAATGTGGATGGCCCTTCCTACTCCTGAAGCGGCTAAAGAGATCGGCAAATTTATTAAACAAGCTGGTGGAAATGCCACTTGGGATCGTCTGGCCGAACACCTGGAGAAAAAATTTTCTGGAAAAGAGAACTTTGTCATTAACCGCACATTTGAAGCACCATTGGCGCTTGTGTTTGACATGTTCACGAAGCCGGAGCATTTCACAAAATGGTTGGCCCCGACTGGCATGAACATGGTGTACTTAAAAGACGACATTAAAGTTGGCGACTATACGATCTGTAAAATGAGCGATGGCCAAGGCTTTACTCTTTATAACAAGGCCGAGTACAAAGAAATCACTAAACCAAACCGCATCGTTTACACTCAGCAGTTCTGCGATGAAAAAGGAAATATCGCAAAAGCTCCTTTTGATCCGAACTGGCCAACAACAATGCAAACGACTGTGACATTGACAGAAGAAACACCAACACTCACTCGCGTGACAGTTAATTGGGAGCTTGCCGGTGACTTTACTCAAGTTGAGCTTGAAACTTTTATTAAAGAAAGAGGCGGCATGACCATTGGCTGGACGGGGTCATTCGATAAGCTTGAAGAGTATTTAAAAAATATCTAGAGAACTCAGGCCCCCGGCAAAACCCGAGGGCCTTTTTTATGCCCTTACCTTAACTGACGGTAGTGAAATAAGGGGCGCTCCTGATGGATGGACAGTGCCCTTGAATATAGCTCTTGAGGTTTCGTTATAGAGTTATCAGATGCCATAATTTCATTAGTCACAAAGTAATGGCATAAGAACCCCATGAAAAGTGCAATGAGTAGAATAAGAATGTTGGAATTTAAAAATTCTTTAAACTTGGCTTTCATTTTTCCTCCAAAAAAATGCAGGGTTAAGGTTTAACTTCCTATTCATTATACGTTCGTTTAACAGTTTGGGTTTCAACCTCCTTGAAAGATATGGGCATATTTATTTTGGGATGGCCGAAAAAAAAGTCAAGACTGAGCAATGTAAAAAAATAAATCTACAAAAACACTCGAGATATTTACTTATATGTGGCAACAAATCTCAGATACTTCCATGACCAAAAAAGAGTTCCCACAGTTAAAATAAAAGAACTATAGCCCAGATGCCTCAAGTAACCTTCTGGAATGAGAATGGCAGAGACTCTTGTCGCAGCGGCTAGTGTCACTAAAAAAGTCACGATATAAAGAACTTTTAAACTCTCAAGTTTTTTATCACCTGGCCCATGAGACTGAAGCACTCTGGTTGCAATAAGGAACGATAAAAGGACAATTCCACTAAAAAAGAAAGCGTGACCGCTATGAATCGCTCCCTCAATCCAAAGTACTTTTAACAAGAAACTAAAAAGAATAGCCCAGCATGAAAACCAAATACACCAGGTCAAGGCTGACCTGTCTTTAGGTTTAATATAAAGTTTCCAATAAAACAGAGATATAGTCGCAACGACAAGAAGACGTAAAATGGCACCTGAAGTGCCCGGAAGAAAATAGCTGCCCATAAAAGTGAGAATCAGTCCGTAAAAATGAAGCGGAACAGTCAGGAAAAAATTTTTCTCATTTTCATAACGTTGTCTTTGAGTCTGGACGATTTCGACGTGTCCAAGAATTCCAGGAACCAGTCTGCTTCCAACACCTAAAATGATCGCGGCAATGGCACCTTCATAGTGCAGGCCCTTATAAACATCTTCTAAGGTCAAAGCACTGGTTATAGCAGAAAAAATCCAAAGCATTAACCCTATTAAGATAAAAACAAAAGAGTACGGTGGGTTTGCCTTTCTTTTTGTAATTCTTCTCATGAGAAAAAGAAGAATAAAGAGAGCCTGTGAAGCCGACACCCAGTACATCAAGGACTCTTTACCTTGGAAGGAAAACACCAGACCAATCATCGTCAGAATAAAAAAGCCAAACGCCTCAAAAATTGAAGCCGTTTTAGTTTGTGAAAATTTAGGTACAGCGGTCATTAAAAAACCAGCGATAAAAGACCCACTAAAACCATTAAGCATTAAATAGCGATGAGCAAGAACAGGATAATTCTGTTGAATCCATATTTGCGGAAGCCATAAGAGTGTTCCCCATAACAGGAAGATAACTCCAAGTGGGAAGTAAAAGCGATAAGGTTCTTTTTGAGCGTAGGAAAAATAGGTTTTCATGATCTCATCATACTCAGAGTATCACAAAAAATAAACTGACTTGAATCAGCTTCAATAAATATAAACGTCTTCAAGTTTTTTAACTTTCAAACCTTCGCCATACTCTTCGTCTTTAAGCATGATCTGTCGTGCAATCTGCCCTTTAACAACCAGTAGACGTCGTGGAGTATGCTTGAGCATTTCAAGCACTTTTTTGATGTGCGTGACTGAACCAAAATCGTAGATAAAAAAGATGTCACCTTCAGGCAGCTCGCCCATTTTATCCAAATCAATTGCCACCAGCTTTTTATTATGAGAACCAAGAGTTCTAAGAAGCCTATTGCCTTCATCCACTCTTTCTTTAACGATCTCCACTCCTAAAAATTCTGAGTGCGGATAGAAGTGATGAAGGAAAATACCTATTCTTCCATAACCTGCACCAAGATCAACCACTCTCTCACCAGCTTTTGGCCTAATGATTTCAAACATGGCCTTTAAATCGTGATAACTTGTTTGAAGAATTTGAAAATCGAGTCCAATCCAGGTTTGTGCTCCACCATGAAGAACAGGTCCCCATTGATCAAACTGTGATTCTGGTAAAAGTTTTTTTGCTTTTGATTGCAGAATTTCTTCTGTTTGTTTGATATTGAATCCAAGCTCTAAATCAATCTGAGAAGAGATGTGTCTCTTTGTAATACTATGATCGACGAAATGATTGAGAGGTGAAAAAATATCACTTAGATTTTTTTGAGAAGTTTTATGTCGAGAGATTAAGGGAAGATCAAAATCCATATTGACCTCTTAAATAAAATCATAACCTAACTATAAAAAAGTGCAAGCCGACCTTTGATTTGCTTCATTCTTTATGTTATTTGGATACCTTATGAAAAAGAAAATCATCCTTGCCGCCATTCTGACTATCGTCTTAGCCCTTGTAATCGTTTACTTTTACCAGGCCAATCAGGAAGCCAAAAAGAAGCTCATCGCGACTCAGCCGGTGTATGTGGCCGCTTTAAAAGAGGCCTTTGAAAGCAAGGCCATTAACCTTGAAGGCGCTTGTGCAAACCCAACTCTCCTTCCATCAGAAACGGTGGACCTAAAAAATGAAGAACAGAAAAAGCGCTTCGAGTATCTTTGCGAGGATCTTAAAATCCATAAAGGACTGGAAGAGAATTTTGCTTCTAATACAGACTACCGCTACTTCCTTGAGTGCGCACAAAAATACGCTCAAGACATTCAGCAACTCAAAGATGATTTAAAAAATCATTATCCAGAGGATTATCAGGCGCTGAATTTCAAACAAGAGGACATACTTTTAAAATACCTGAAACATCCATCATCTGCTTATCTTCAAGTTCAATGTGAAGCTAAAGCTGAGGCCCTTTATTGGAACTCGATCGTGAATTCGGGCAAGGTCGAAGACTTAAAATTTTGTCTGGAGACGTTGGAGGGATGCGTGAATGGTTTCACTAAGGCCGAAGAATGCCCTGCAAAGTTCAAGAATTACTACGATGATTGCACAAAAAAACTAAACAAGCTGCGACACTAGGGTCCAAAAAATAAGCTAGCCGATGTCCTCCGCTGACGCTAGCATTTAACTACATTTCATTTCTCGGAGGTTATAAAATGAAAAGATTATTATCCCTTGCGCTTCTTCTCTGTTTCACCTCTTTAGCTTCGGCCCAAGAAAACGAAAAAGCCCCTATTTTTCTTCAGTACTGCAGCCATTTTGGCACAGGTGTAAGCTACTCTTTCCAGAGCTGTGTAAACTCAAACTTCTCTTCGATTTCTCGCGTGACAGGAGGATTCTTCCAACACTGTATGAATTTCGGTCAAGAAGTGGATTATGGATTCACAAGCTGTGTGAACAACGGTTTCAGAGAGGCCCAACGCCAACTTGAAAACACTGTATGGATGCAATCATGTATGAACTTTGACCGCAAGACTCTGGACTACTCGTTCATTAGTTGTGTGAATTCAAACTTCAGCGCTATCCAAAGAGAGATCTCTTCTAGAAACTAAAATCTAAAAGCAGGCAGATTTTCCTCTGCCTGCTTCTTCTTTATTAAAATCTGTAATAATTCTTTTTGCTTTTGTACCCGATTGGGATCTGATTGAATTTTTCCTTAAACATAAAATGAAACAGATCTTCGATATCCTGATTATCGCTTAAGTAATGGCGGTGCCCAGAACCGGCAAGGCTTGAAAGATCGAAATAGAGAGCATTCGCTGCGATTCGAGTATTAAGGAAAAGAAGATTATCAAAACCTCTTCCCAAACCTAAGCGGTCATCATTCTTAGAGCCTAAGTCGATCTCAGTATAATCATGCCCAACAGAGGCCAGCAAAACGGCATCTTTATTATTTGTGACGACATAAACATCACGAGACATATTAAGAGTTGAAAGCCACTTCTTATGTCCGGTAAAAGGTGTATCTGCTCCAGTCAGAATAACTGAATCAAAAAAGCTTGAGTCTTGAATGTCGTTCTTTGATTTCTCTAAGTAATTTTTAAGAACAATGTTTCCCATTGAGTGAAACATAAGAAGCATTTTGTGCGATTTAAAAAATTCAGCATCATTCTTTTTGAAACGATAAGCTTCATGCAGACCTAAGTCTAATTGTCTGCTTCCCTCATAAGTGTTATCTACCGGGCGCCCTAAAGCATTATTCCAAGAATCCCAGTGAAGCATTAACACACGCACATTATAAATTTGCTCGACCTTATTAATGTTATTCCATTCTTTTTCCAGTGTATGACTTCTGCCGTGTACATAAAGAAGGATATTTTTATCGGGAGACTCAACAGTGAGTTGATTAAGAAGTCTTGGCACGTCTGAAGCTTGATAAGTCGTCATATCGTTAGAGATATAAAAACCTGTGGCACCGGTAGCATCTCCGGCAAAAGAATTCATGGCCGTCAAAAAGAGAGCAAAGACAAGGAAAGATAATTTCATGCAATAAAACCTTGGTAGGGAGGGACAAGCCCATTTTGGTAGAAATCGCGACCACTCTAAACTCTATTTGACGAAGATAAGAAAATTGAAGACTTGAGCCTTAGTTTGGTAAAGATACGACTTCTAAAAAAGCGACTATGTTTAGAGGCAGGCGCCGTGTGTAAACCATTTTAATAGATTAACAAAACATTAACTGAATTCGGCATTTTCAAGGAAGTATCTTTTCGTTATAGTCTTACGAAAAAAACCAGGTGCCCTGCAATGAAAAAACCTTTTCTTTTTTGTCTTCTTTTCTCTTTAACGAATTCACTATTTGCTAATGATAAAATTGTTGGTGGAGATCTTGTCGATCCTGCCGTGTTAGAAACATCACACATTGTCAGCCTTGGTGGTGGTTGTGCTGGAAGTATTATTGCAGCTAAGTGGATTTTAACAGCTGCTCACTGTCAGCCAGTTATCAGCCGTTATGTCACAGCTGGGCACATCAACCTAAAATCGAAAGAAAGAATTAAATTAGAAGTAAAAAAAGCATACCCACATCCAAAATATAATCCAAAAACATACGACCACGATTTTGCTCTGATCGAATTAAAGTACGCGATTCATTTTGAAAACATGGGTCTAAAAGCAATTGATCTTCTAACTCCTGCTCTGGTTGAGCAAGGTGCAATTGAACCTGGAACAAAAGCGATGGCCATGGGATGGGGTTCAGTCAGAGAAGGTGGAAGTTCATCTAACCTGCTTATGTATGTTGAGCTTCCGATTGTGAGTCGTGAAGTTGCAAACGCTGAGAACGCTTACAAAGGTTTAGTTGAAGAAGCAATGATCCCTGCTGGATACGCGACTGGTAAAAAAGATTCATGCCAGGGTGATAGCGGTGGACCATTCACTATCATGGGTGCTGATGCCAAACCAATCCTTGCTGGAGTTATCAGCTGGGGTAATGGTTGTGCCCGTCCTAATCTATATGGGTTATACGCGAATGTTGCTTTTGCTTATCCATGGATTATGGAAACAATTAATAAATAATTGCCATTGACACTAATCAGGGAGAGAATACTTTTAAGGAGCACTTTATGAAAAGTTTCTTAATTGTTTCTCTCTTTTTTTCTTTCAACGCTTTTTCTCAAACAACACAAAAGCCTGATCCCAACTCTCCGATCAATGCCGAAGAACAAATCAGAGGTTTACCTGGTGCTGCTTCAGGGTATCCAAATACTATTTCTACAGATAAGAAGAATTCGCTTAAAGCTCCAGCGATTGTTGCACCTACAGAAAACACTGTGCCTGCAAACTGCGCTGATAATCTTGGTGGCAAAGGCAGTGCAACCTTCACCGCTTGCGAAGCGAATAAAAAAACCAGATAGTTTTCTATTCAGTTAGATGTAGTGACTGAACAAAACGAGGAACTTCAATCGAAGCCTTCCCATAATAATGCTCTTTAAAAAGCGCGCTGATTTGAGTTGGCGCCAAATTGATTTCGACAGTCCTACAATCAAGAGGAACCATATCGACAAATCCAGCGGCCGGATAAACTTGTCCACTCGTTCCGATACAAATAAAAAGATCGCACAAACGAAGATGCTCCATAATCTCTTTCATATGCATAACAGCTTCTTCAAACCACACGATGTCCGGGCGAAGCTTTCCCTTAGTCCCGCAACTCTTGCAGACAGATGCGAGATTCATGTCTTCAAAATGATCATTGGACTTCTCACATGAGAGGCAACGGGCCTTCATGATTTCCCCATGCATATGAACTACTTTTTCAGCTCCTGCTCTTTCGTGAAGATTATCTACATTCTGAGTGACGAGAAGAAAGTGAGCAAAAGAATTATCTTCGAGTTCTTTTAGTGCAAGATGAGCTGCATTTGGTTTTATCTCGGGAGTCTGAAGTTTTTTTCTTCTTTCATTATAAAAACGATGAACGAGTTCTGGATTTTTTTGAAAGGCCACAGGGTGAGCGACTTCTTCAATGCGATGATTTTCCCATAGTCCATCAGCTCCACGAAAAGTTTGGATGCCAGACTCTTCGGAAATTCCGGCGCCGGTAAGAATGACGATATTGGTGTACTTCATGATCACCATTTTAAGACGACCTAGCTATCACTGGCAATGCACAATAAAGATGACACCATTCTTGCATACTCTTTTATGGTTAATTAAAACCAGGGAGTCAAAAATGGCACAAACAACCGACAAATCAGATACTACGTCACGACAATTTCATTCACACTTCAACACTCCTTTTGTGGAAGTGACAAAAACGTTCAACGCCCCTATTGAAAATGTATGGAAAGCATGGTCAGACCCAGAAATGATTAAAGAATGGTGGGGACCTTATGGCTTTTCATGCCCTACTGCAAAATTAGATTTTAAAATCGATGGCAAATATCTTTTTGCGATGGAAGATCCAAAAGGGCAAGTTGTCTGGAGCACGGGGACATATATGGAAATTTTCCCTAACGAATTGATCGTCTGTACGGACCAATTTGCTGACCAAAATGGTCATCCTATCTCGGCCCAGGAAGCAGGTATGGGTGAAGCTTGGGAGAATGCAGAGGAAACACTTATTTATTCTGTGAAGTTCACAAGTCTTGGTGAAAACACAACTGAGATCCAATTAGTTCATGAAGGAATCCCAGCATCGGAGCACGATGACTGTGTTAATGGTTGGAGTTCATCTCTTGATAAGATGAAAAAACTTTTAGAGAGTAATTAAAAAAAAGTCCCCGCTGTAAAAAGCGGGGACACATATATATTAAATCTGGCCAAATCCACCGTCGGCCATGAGTTCTGCACCTACGACGTAACTTGAATCTTCACTTGCTAAGAAAAGTGCTGCTTTTGCCATCTCTTCTGCCTTCCCTAATCTCTTGATTGGAGTTGATCCACCTAGATGATCCTGACCTTCTTGAGGCAATCCCATTTTATCAAAGATTGGAGTTTGGATTGGCCCTGGAGAAAGTACATTGAAGCGAATATCTTCAACTGGGAATTCAGCTGTCCAGCTGCGAGCAAAGTTTCTTACCGCTGCTTTTGTGGCCGAGTACACACTTGATCCTGCAAAACCTTTACTTGCCACAACTGAAGCCGTTAAGACAACAGAGCTTCCTTTATTTAAAAGTGGAATCGCTCTGGCCACTGTGAAGTAAAGACCTTTAACGTTTGTATTGAATTGATTGTCGAAATATTCCGGTGTCACTTCCAGTGTTGGTGAAAATCCAGCAATCCCTGCATTGGCAAAAAGAATATCGAACTTTCCATATTTCGTTTTAATGTGAGAAAAAAGACGATCGATATCGGCGATCTTACTAACATCGGCCTGAACTACATCAAACTGCGCTCCATACTCTAGTTTGGCCTTTTCAAAAGTTTCGTTTGAACGAGCTGTGATAATCACCTGGGCTCCTTGTTCCTTAAAAAGCTTGGCAGTTGCCAGACCAATACCTGAGTTTCCACCTGTAACAAGAGCGATTTTATTAGTTAACTTAGACATAATTCATTCCTTATTTTGGGGGTTCTTAATTTTGAACCGATTGGTTCAAAATATACTCCTTTTAAAAACGATTGCAACAAAAATATTGAACCGAACGGTTTTTTATGATATATTAAGCACATGGGACGCTTAAAAGCCTTTAATCGCGAAGATGTCTTAGATTCTGCTATCCAACTTTTCTGGAAGAAAGGTTACGCTGACACATCTTTATCTGACCTGGAAAAAGCAACTGGAGTTAATAAGTCTGGTCTTTATTCTGAGTTCAAAGATAAGGATGATATCTATCTTGAAAGCCTTAGAAGATATCACGACAACAATCCACTCTACGCTCTTCTTAAAGCAGAGCCTCTTGGCTGGCACAATATCGAAAACTATTTTAAAGAAAAACTTCACTGCAAGGGACAGAAGGGATGTTTTATGGCCTATACGGCCAGAGAGTACGCCATCATTCCAACGAAGGTGAAACAGCTCTTAGAAAAGAACTCGGGTGAAGTTCAGGAGATGATTTTTAAAAATATCCAGGCCGAAAAAGTTAAAAATCCAGAACTACTTACAAGTCTATTACTGAGTTTTGCGACAGGTATGAGTTTGAAGGCCTGCACTCAAAAACCAGATGACCTGGAAAAAGAAATGCTCGCCTTTATTAATATCCTAAAAAAGTCTTAATACATAAACATGGCAGGTTTTTTAATTCTCGATTAACATAAGAGGATGAAAAAAAGCCTGTTTCTTGTTTTGATTCTTGCCTCTGCCCCATCTTTCGCTGATTTTGGCGACAGCATCGCTAAAGCAATCTTCCAAAAAAAAGTAGATCAAGTTTATGCGAAGGCCTTGCAATGCGAGCCTTTGGAACTAGACCGCAAGTCTGGAATGGATGTCAAAGACTGGATTAAAATCCAACCAGCTCTTCCCGGCTGGCAGATGCTGGCAGAGATAGAAAAAGTCGCTAACGATGCCAATAACTTTGCCCGCTCAAAAAAGACCAATGATAAAATCCGCCACTGCCTGGCCGGGTGTTATATTGCTCAAAAACTTGATTATCAGTCTGCTGTTTTAGTCGGTTGGTATAAAGAGCTTCAGGATGCGAGTGATTGCTCTAAGAATACTTCATTTGAAAAGAAAGATTATGAAGCAACGATTTTTGGTGCTCGTGGGGCCGAATCAGATAAAGGGTGTGAGCGTTTTTGTAAAAGATAATTATTCGCGAGTTCTAAAGACGTTATAAACATTATCTAAAATAAATCTTTTGTACGACCCTGGCTTCTTCTTTTTTCCACCGATGTAATTCACCATCAAAGCTTCTTTCTTCGCTTCATTAATCCAGGCGACAAAAATTGCACTATGTTCGATATCTCTATATGAGTGATTAACGAAGTAAAGCCAGTCACCTGCTTCAAAGGTTTCAGTCTTGGCGTATGGCCCTTCGAATTTACTTTTATAAATCGTGACTCTTTGATTGGACGGGTAACCTGCTCGGTCGTAAACGGCATTGATATAATCCCAACATCCACCAACAACGACATCCTGATCGGCGATCATTGATCTTGAAACTTCCAGAATCTTTCTTCCGCCAGGTGTAGCACTCCCCTCTGCCCGGTCCAATATCTCCGACTCATTATCGATTTTGTCCTGATCAGTGCGAGAGGCAGAGGCACAGGAAATGAGCGATGTCAGCAAGACAAGAATCATAAAAATTTTGTTCATTAAAACATTCTAATCGAACGAGGATTCGAGTCAAGCGGACAATGAGTCGTTTAGCCGAGCATTCGTCTTAACTTTTTAAATGCTGGGTATGTCTTTACATTAAGCTTTCCCAGTTTTGCTGAATGAATCATGGCCTTTTCTGACTCTTCAGTTTTCCCTTGAAGTCCTAAGCTCAGGGCATACCAAAACCAGGCATCATGATAGTTCGCATCTACTTTATCAAAAAAGGTCTTCCAGCATTTCTCTGAAATCGCCGCCCATTTTTTCGAACGCGCCAGCTGTCCTTTAAGTTTTAATTTATAAGCGTGATTTGCAGCTCCTACTCCCGCTGGATAATTTCCACCTAAATTTTTATTTGCAATCTCTTTCATGCCTAAGTCATATTGCTTTTTATGTTGCTGAGAAAACCAATAGTACTCGTTGATATTTCTGCCGCGCAATCTTGGAGAGGCCCCTCTGATAGAGTAAAGAAGCACACGAAGTTTTTTAGCTGCTTTATCAAAGTCTCTCTGCATTTCCTTATCAGAAAGCACAAAAGAGTCTTCTGCATTTAAAGTTGCAAGCATCGAAGCGATATAATAACTCTTAGGATATTTCGGACTTATTTTCTGCAGGTATTTGTAGGCCTTTTTATATTCTGCTTTCCGAATGTAGGAAACAACCTTTAAGCGGATATCTTCAATGTCCTGTGTACGGTCTAATTGGTGGTTGAATTTCATAGTTAGATTTTTGCCTTATTCGTTCTCTTCATCAGATCAATAATAATCGAATTCGCTTCCAGGTTTTTGTGATGCCTGGCCCAGTAAAGAAGACTCTTTTTCTTATAAGTCCCCTGCAAAATTTCAGGATTTTCTTCAAGTGTCTCTATAAGAGACTGCGTTTGTTTCAAACGGATATATGTGATGACATCTTTCACCGTATCGCGAGTGACATTTTTAAATTCATTTTCCAGAGTATGGTATGTGTAAAAAAAGAGCACTGGAATCGCCAGAACAAAAAGCGCAGGAAATTTCGGCGTGAAATCATCATAGACCAGACAGATTGTAATCAAATTGTACGCTGCGAGTACGGCCATGTAATACATTAAGCAATCGAGGTATCTTCGAATATTTTTCGAGTTTGGCAGACTCCTGCCCTTAAAAGCATATTTTTCGAACTCAAATTTCATTCTCCCATTTTAATGACTAAAAGGGCTATTTCCAAAAAAAGCTCTATCTCACTGAAATAGCTAACTTTTACTGCCTCTTTTCATAGGCATTTAAGCTTTATAACCCCTAGCAGAAGGCATATGGCTATACCCTAATCAATTTAAACTATTTGCTCTCTAATAAATAAAAAAACTATAATTTGAAAAAATTTATGGAGGATGATTCATGAACAATACGACAGAGAAAGAAAACAATAGAAGACGCATTACCAACCGAGACTGGTGGCCGGATATGCTCAATATCAACGTACTTCACCAACACACTACTGAATCAAATCCATACGGAGAAAAATTCAACTACGCTGAGGAATTCAAAAAGCTCGATCTCGATGCAGTCAAAAAAGATATCAATGCACTCATGAGAGATTCACAAGACTGGTGGCCGGCCGATTACGGACACTACGGACCTCTTTTTATCAGAATGGCATGGCATAGTGCTGGTACATATAGAACAGGTGATGGCCGTGGAGGTGCAGGTTCTGGAAGCCAACGCTTCCCTCCTCTTAACAGCTGGCCTGACAACGCCAACCTGGATAAGGCGCGCATGTTACTTTGGCCAATAAAACAAAAATACGGAAAAAAACTTTCATGGGCCGACTTAATGGTTCTTGCAGGAAACTGCGCTCTTGAATCAATGGGGCTTGGAACATTTGGTTTTGGTGGTGGCCGTGTAGATATTTATGAAGCAGAAGAAGATATTTACTGGGGATCAGAAGATAAATGGTTGGGAGATACACGTATCACTGACGACAAGAAAATGGATGATCCTCTGGCCGCGATTCAGATGGGACTTATTTATGTAAACCCAGAAGGACCTGGTGGAAATCCTGACCCAATTAAATCAGCTCGTGATATTCGTGAAACATTCGCACGTATGGCGATGAATGATGAAGAGACTGTTGCACTAGTTGCCGGTGGACACACTTTCGGTAAAGCTCACGGAGCAGGAAATGCAAAACATGTTGGCCGTGAACCAGCAGCTGGAAATATTGTTGACCAAGGTTTAGGTTGGAAAAATGCTTACCAAACAGGTCACGGAGTTGATGCGACAACAAGTGGTATTGAAGGAGCATGGAAACCAAACCCTACTAAATGGGACTCTGGTTACCTTGATATGCTTTTAAATTACGACTGGGAATTAACAAAATCACCAGCGGGAGCTCATCAGTGGCGTCCAAAAGATCGTGCAACTGATACATTTGTTGAAGATGCTCATGATCCAAAGAAAAAGCATGCACCGATGATGACGACTGCAGATATGGCCCTGAAGATGGACCCTATTTATGAAAAAATCGCCCGTAAGTTTCACGCTGATCCACAACTCTTTGCTGAATCATTTAGGAGAGCGTGGTTTAAACTTACTCACAGAGATATG
>CAXHHE010000037.1:0-15506 GCA_964016365.1 uncultured Bacteriovorax sp.
ACACAGAAGCCTTCGTCGGCAGCGTCAGATGTGTATAAGAGACAGAAATACCTGAAGGCCTTAACCGAAATTATTCTAAGAGATGGTGGTCATATTTTTACCAACACTCCGGTTGTTGAAGTTCAAGGCGGAGAAAATGCTTTTGTTAAAACCAAAGACAATTACCGCATCTTTTGTGATAATATCGTTGTCGCGACTAATACTCCCATTAACGACATGGTGGCCATTCACACGAAACAAGCTCCTTACCGAACCTATGTCTTAGGTTTTAAAGTTCCTAAAAAATCTTATCCTGATATTTTATTGTGGGATACGCTCGATCCCTACCACTACGTGCGCCTTTATGAACGAGAGAACTTCGATGTTCTGATCGTTGGAGGCGAAGATCATAAGACAGGGCAAAATGCCGAACCAAAAAGTTGCTACCAACGCCTGGAAGCCTGGGCGAAAAGAAAATTTCCACTGATTGAAGAAACTCTCTATCAGTGGTCAGGGCAAGTGATGGAGCCAGTTGATGGACTCGCCTACCTGGGACACAATCCGATGGATGAAAAAAATGTTTATATCATCACCGGTGACTCTGGAAATGGAATGACCCACTGTACGGTGGGAGCGATGCTTATTACAGATCAAATCATGGAGCGAGCAAATGAATGGGAAAAACTCTACACTCCTTCTCGCATTTCACTGAGTGCGACTAAAAATTATGTTCAGGAAAATGCTAACGTGGCCTTACAATACGCCGACTGGATCAATACATCTTCGAAGGCCGACCTCGATCAACTTCCAGAAGATGAGGGAGTCGTTTTTAGAGATGGAACCAAAATGGTGGCCGCCTATAAAAACATCAACGGCGAAATGGAATATATGAGCGCTGTCTGTCCTCACCTTGCTGGAATTGTCGCCTGGAATGGGGCCGAAAAATCGTGGGACTGCCCATGCCATGGCTCGCGTTTTGACTGCCATGGGAAAGTAATTGAGGGACCTGCCATCAGCGATTTAAAACGATCTGATTATCAACGAGAGGGAGAAGAACGTATTTTTGAGAAGGATCTACAAGGACGCTTTGATAAAAATGCTCTCGAATAAGAGAAAACTGTGACATATGCACAAATATACTGCAGTTTTCTTTTCAAGCACTAATGTTTTGAGTATTCTTTTGAAAACTAGTCGAACCCGCTTTAAAGGAGCTCTTCAATGACGAGATTAACACTACAAGGTAATTACATTCATAGCCGCGGCACTCTTCCAGATGCTGGAGACCTGGCCCACGACTTCACTATGGTCAAAACAGACTTAAGCGAAGTAAGCCTGTCATCATTCAAAGAAAAATATAAATTACTCAACATCTTCCCAAGTATCGATACTGGAACATGTGCCATGAGCGTTCGCACGTTTAATAAAAATGCAGCAGAATTAGGCAACGTTGCTGTCATTAACCTTTCAATGGATCTACCTTTTGCTCAAAAGAGATTTTGTGCAGCCGAGGGAATCAACAATGTCACTGTTGCTTCACTTTTTAGATCAGATTTCTTCAAGCACTACCAATTAGACATCATTGATGGCCCTTTGAAAGGTCTTGCTTCTCGCGTGGTCATTATCATCAACGAGAAAAACGAAATCATCTACACTGAACAAGTTCCAGAAATCGCCAATGAGCCAAATTATGCTGAGGCGATGATTGCTCTTAAGTCTTAAACTGTTTAAAAGCTAAACACCCGTCAGGATAAGTTCACCCTTATCCTGGCGAAGTCCTTGAAAAAGGGTGCTTATTTTAGGCCCTTCCCTTGCAAATTCTCCCTACATGAAAACACTCATCCTTGCCCTATCCATGGTCCTGGCCTTGAATTCATACGCCTATGAATCCGACCAGCATACCGTTCCGAAAGAGGAATTGGCGGATGTGGGTGTGGACATATCTAAGTTCATCTATGCCCAGACTAAGCTAGCGGTGGATAAACTCAATCTCGATTTAAAAGAACTTCCTGCTAAAATTGAAGAGACAAAAAAACGTCTTCAATCACAAGAAGCTTTAGAAAAACCATTATTAAAGCGCGAACTCAAAAAGAAACTCGCTCAGGATGAAGCGCGCCTGGCCTCGATTCAAACCGATGCCGGTGTTGTCGCTGCTGTCTATGATGAACTAGGTGGAACTTTCACTTGGGAAGACCAAAGAGATGGTGTCTTTGGTCTACCACTTTCTATTATTCCTTACCCGGATAATATCAAAGACAACAAACCTATTACCTATCTTCCAGGAAAATTAAAAACCATCTATTCTTTTTCTGGATTTCATCGAATCATCTCACCTTCATACTTTGTTTTTTGCTCAAGCTTAAAAATGTATGGAGTGTATTTAGGTGTCGATAAATTAGGTCACATGTTCAATCAAGGTTACGAGTACTACGCTCTTTACCACAAAGGTCTGACTGAAAAGAAATCTGCAGATGAAGCGCTGAAAGCTGTCATTGCCTGGGGTGAAGAAACAGAAAAAGGAATGTACGGAATGGTGGTTGACGGCGTTTATTCCAATGGCGACTTAGCTGCTAATTTTGGTGGCTTTCATTACTATGAAAACCTCCTTAACCCCATCACTCTGGATGACGAGATCTTGGCCCCTCTTTTAAAGATCAACGAGGACCGCTCTGTAAGCTTTAATAGCGAGCGCACGGTAGCTCCTGAAGATCTTCTTAGACCGGTTATCACCGATCACTTAAACGAGGCAATCAACCCTTCTCACTTTGAAAAGCTTCAAAGGGGAATTATCAAAAAGGCGATTAAGAATAGATGTGAAGGCATCATTCGTTTCTATAATATCGAGTCTGCCCAGGACATTCTCGAAAAGACTGATAGTCTAAAAAGCTGGCATGGAAAAGAGTATGGCCACAGATCAGATGACCTGCTTAAAATTAACGAGCTTTGTTTCTAAAAAATCCTAAGAATTAAACGCAGTACTTTTCCACGATATCGATGATCTCGTAAATATCAAGCGGCTTTTTAAGATAAGCACGAGCGTTTACACGTTGTTGATTTTCTCTGATATGTCCGTCTGCGGACATTACAACAACTGGTAGGTGGGCTATTTTTGGGTCCGCTTCTTTTTCAGCGCAGAATTGGAAGCCATCTTTAATCGGCATCATTAAATCAAGAAGAATAAGATTGGGAAGATCTGATGCCTGTGAGAGTTTATCAAGGCCTACTTGTCCGTTTTCAGCGAAGAGAACTTCATAGCCCTCGCCTTCAAGAAGTTCAACTAATGTTTCACGGATGTCTTGATCGTCTTCAACTAATAAGATTTTTTTATTAATCATTTTCTTCTCTCTCCTTCCTGTGAGGTTCACTCAGTTTACATCCTGTGAAATAACTGAGCGTAATGCATATGATAATTGGAATTACCACATGCTAAGGAAACATATTAATTTTAACCTAAAATTGAGGATAAATCACTATCTAAGGGGAATCTTTAATGACTTCCCCAATTTTCTTAAGGTTACGCCTATAGAACGAAATCTCTGCATGGATTTGTGGCCGACTGATCATATTGCTTTAGTTCTTTTTGCTTGCTCTTATAATACGCATCATAAGCTTTACTTGCCTCTTGAGAAATGGCACTTGCCACTGAATAACCTACTTTTTGATCGGTTTTTAACTCATCAAAAATGTTTCTTTGTTCGAGATACTGAGGATTATCTCTCATAAGTTTTGCTTTTTCGATCCTGGCCGCACGATAAAACTCGCGAAGATTCTCCAGGTTCTCTCTTCTGGCCGCTGTCAGATTTGTATTTTCTAAGTCTTTTGTTTTACCCGCAATCAATTGATCATAGTCAGTGCTTAAAACTTCGCGATGAGTATAAGTTGTACCCTTCTTATAATAATCAGTCGTAATCGTGATTTTTGTATCAAGCCCTGCAAGGTCAAGCCTTCTTAATTTCGCCAAATAATTATCTTGAGTTTTTTTATACTCATCCAGTTTCTTTTTTAAATCTGTCAGGTCCACGGTCTTTATCAGACGAGGCTTCGAGCTAAATAGAGTTTTCTTTTCAATCTGATTCATCTCTTCAATTAAGTTCAATACTTTTTTTAGGGAATCATAGTGAGCTTCTCTTCTGCAAATTAATTCATCTGTCATGTTGTCTTTAATATAATCATCAATTTTATCCAAGGCCATGCCGCGGTATTCGTCGTGATAATACATATAAGGCGTCAGGTATGGATAAAGCTCATCCTGAACTTCAACTCCTTCAGGAGTTGAGATCATCGGAAAACCTCCTCCCTGAGTTTGAGCTTTGGTTTCAAAAAAAACATCTTCCAGATTTTTCCCTTTTTTCATTTGGGCAGCAAAGATGTCAGCAAAATTTGAATAAGCATAGTGCTTAGGTCCAGAAGCGGCGATCACGCACGTGTTTGTATTAGCAAGCGATAATGAATTCCCAGCGTGACAACTTCCATCGACGATCGCGAGCTTTATGTTATTGTCTTTGGCCACTTTCGTTAACGCTTCCAAAGCATCAAGACTCACTGATGAAGTGTCATTCAGCGAGTTCATATTAGTCATCGCTGAACCGGCAGTTGAGATATTATGGGTTTTCCCACTGCTTTCTCCGCCATGACTGTTGATAAACACCAGGAGTTTTCCTCCGGCCGGTATGTCCTTGTTTTCAATTTTCTTAATGGCATCTTCAATAAGAGCTTTGTAGTTGGTACTGGTAAATGAACCTGAGTTCGTGGCTCCTTTAAACCTCTCAGCAATAATATTTTCCGTGTCCGGGTGACCACCATTAAAAGAAATAGTTGTTGAATAATTCTTGTTAGCTTTATAGAAGTCACCTAGAGCACGCACACTTCCATCAAACTGAGTGCCTTGAGCGCCTTTAGGTTCTCCGCCCCCACCGATAAAGATCATATTATTGTCAGCGGCCTTTACTGAAAGAGAAATGATGAATAAAACCATCAGCATTTTTTTCATTTGCATTTCTCCTTTTTGATAAACGTAAAACCTGTTAAACCTTTTAGGTTGGCCGGGTCCGGCACGACATCGGTGTAACTTTCAATCGAGCTAAACTCGCCCTGCTGTCCATTGAGCTTCTTAGTAATCTTGCCTCTTAACTTGATAGTTCTGTCGATATAAGGCGCAGCTTTAAGCTCTTGCTCATCACTGATAGCAAACTGGTACTCAGATAGAGTTCCTTTATTAACCAGAAAAACATAACCAGGGGCTTTTTGATTTTTCTCAATTACACCATAAACGTCAAAGGTGCCACAGCCCGAAGGTATTGTGGCACCGTAAGCATTCAGGCATACGATAAAGGCAAACAATGTTTTCATAGGACTATTTATTTAATTGAGTGTAATTCCAGAAGATCGGCAATGATCTTTGGGTCTTTTACAATAATAGCTTCAAATGTCTTAGATTCTGAACTCCCAATCCATGGGAAGAAAGTAGCTTTTTTCGAAACCCCAATATAAACATCTACATGGGTGCCCTTAATCGCTCCGCCTTTATCTGCAGCGAAGAAATAACCGTCGTGAGTGATGACTCTTCCATTTGGCAGAGTGATCTTTGCCCCACGCGCTTTAGGGATATAAAGGGCCGTCCCCGGCTTAATATAGGTCACATCTGTTGCCAGCGTTCTGTATGGTGAAAGGATGTAATCATCCAATCCATCCCCATAAACTCCATTGGCCTCACGGAATTTAGTTTTTCCGATTCCTGTGTGTCTTGGATAAATTGATTTACAGTCGACGAAATAATCGTTTGTCGTTCCTTGATAATTGAACGTTTTGATATCGCCATTTTTGAAATTAATTTTTACCGATCCTTCCATGGCAGTGTCACACCAGTGCTTTAAAGTTAAGCGCGGTCCAAGCTCTTGCCCCTTCATATCTCGAAGAGGGATTGCTCCTGAATCTTCTTCAATTTCCGGAAGGTAATAATAAGTCGCCCACAGTTTAAGACTTTGTCCTAGATCAGCTTTACTCGGCTCTGGAAATTCAAAACGGTCTTGATCTAATGGATCACCACTTGCGAATGCAGAACCTAACGTAAGTAATCCAGCTACAACTAAAGTAGTTATCTTTAACATAAGAGTCTCCTGATGGATGTCTTATCGTTAAGGATAATCGAGAAATAAATTATTGGGATTGTGTTAGGAAAAGGGGCAAATTGTGCCCGAGAGTTTTACTAGGGAAAGCGGAACTTCGGGCAAGAAGTTCCGCTCTGATTAGAAAAATTACTTCGATAATTCAGCAAGGAACTCTTTCATGGCAATCCACGACCTCTTATCGGCCTGCTCATTGTAAGCAGCTCCCTTAGAGATATCGCTTCCTGCTCCCTTCTCAGTGAAGCTGTGAACGGCTCCAGAGTAAGATGTCATCACATAGTTAACCTTTGCTTCATTCATTCCTTTAACGAAACCATCGATATCTTTTTGAGGTACGTATGGATCGATTGCTCCGTGAAGAACAAGCACTTGTCCTTTAATGTTTTTGTCATCGTTAGATGGAGTTAATCCACCGTGGAATGAAACAACCCCTTTTACGTCAGCACCAGAGCGTGCCACTTCAATCGCTGTTGTTCCACCAAAGCAGTACCCAGTCACAAAAATTTTGCTGGCATCAACTCTCTTTTGTTTTTTTAGTTCTTCAATCGCTAGATTTGCTCTTTCGCGAAGAAGTTTCAAGTCTCCCTTATATTTTCCAGCAAGCTCCCCTGCTTCTTTCGCGTCTTTTGGACGAACGCCTTTCCCGTAGATATCACCAGCAAAAGCAATGTATCCAAGTTTTGCCACTTCGATGGCTTTTGATTCTGTTTCAGCTGTAACACCCATCCAGTTGTGTACGATCATCACACCTGGTTTTTTCCCTTGGTTTAAAGTGTCGTAAGCAAGGAATCCTTCAAACGTCAGGTCCCCTGATTTGTATTCAACTTTTTCAGTTTTCACTTTTGCGTAAGCTCCGCCAGAAATTAATAAAGATAATAGTAATGCCTTAATCATAGAAATCTCCTTCTTTGATGATTTAAGTTAGGACAAGTAATGATAATGGATTTTAAAGAAAAAGCTCCATCATTTTCACGATGGAGCTTTGCATTTTTTAAGAATTCAATGAACGTTTGTCAGTTGCTGCTAAGCAGGCTTCTTTTAGTGACTCAGTATACGTTGGGTGCGCATGGCTTGTGCGTGCAACATCTTCTGCAGAAGCTCTGTACTCCATTGCTAAAACTGCTTCAGCAATCATATCTGCACAGCGCGGTCCAATCATATGAACACCAAGAATTTCATCTGTCTTTTTATCAGCAAGAACTTTAACAAATCCATCTGATTCTTCAGAAGCGCGAGCGCGTCCTGAAGCTTTTGTTGTAAACGATCCGGACTTGTACTCGCGCCCTTCAGCTTTTAGTTGCTCTTCTGTTTTTCCAACAGCGGCCACTTCCGGCCATGTATAAACAACACCAGGGATCAGGTTGTAATCGATATGCGGTTTTTGACCGGCCATATACTCAGCAACCATGACTCCTTCTTCTTCTGCTTTATGAGCAAGCATTGCTCCCTTAACCACATCTCCGATTGCGTAGATGTGAGGAACATTTGTTTGAAGATGAGAGTTCGTTTCAACACGGCCTCTATCATCCATTTTTACACCTGCTTTATCCAGAGCAAGACCTTCAGTGTATGGTCTTCTTCCTACGGCCACTAGACAGTAGTCCCCTTCAAGAGTGACGATTTCATTTGAAGTTTTATTTTTTGCCTTAACAGTCACTTTTTTGCCAGTTGATTTAACTTCCGTTACACCGTGGCCAAGAAGGAACTCAATCCCATCGCGTTTTAGTACTTTTGTCAGTTCTTTCCCAAGACCAGCGTCCATTGTTGCGATGATTGAATCAGCGTACTCGATCACTGTCACCTCTGAACCCAGTCTTCTGTAAACAGAAGAAAGCTCCAGACCAATAACACCACCACCGATAACGATAAGTTTCTTTGGAAGTTCATTCAGAACTAATGCCTCTGTTGAAGTGATGATTCTTTCTTTATCAATCGTTACACCTGGAAGTGTCGAAGGTTTTGATCCTGTCGCGATAACAATTTTTTTACCGCTGATTTTCTCTTCGCCTTTTTCACCTTTTACTGAAATTGTATTCGCATCAACAAATGATCCGTGTCCTGTAAAGACTTCAATCTTATTTTTCTTCATTAGAAATTGAACACCACCACAAACATCAGAAACAACTTTTTTTACTCTGTCTCTCATTACGCCGAAGTCCAGTTTTACACCAGTTGCCTCGATCCCGTGTTTTTTAAATGAGTGAGTCAGTTCATGGTATTTTTCCGAAGAATCAAGCCATGCTTTTGAAGGGATACACCCTACGTTTAAACAAGTTCCACCAAGTGTTTTGTATTTTTCAACAATCGCCACTTTCATCCCTAGTTGAGCGCAACGGATAGCACAGATATATCCACCTGGGCCGGAACCAATAACTACTACATCAAACTCTTTCATCTAAAAATCTCTCCTCTCTACGTTTTCGATATTCGTTTAATTATTTTTTGCTTTTGCCTGAATAAAAGAAAAGAAAAAGACAGCGTTCGGGTCTGAGGCCACAACACTCATTTCTTTTTTCATTCCTTCTACTATTTCTGTCGTTACATACCCCGCCGCTAAAAGCTGATCGCTGGCCGAAAGAAGTAAGTCACTCCAGAACTCAATCATCTCCTTTCTCTTTTGCGGATGACGATTGTCTAAAAACCAGGTCTTCACTTCTGTCTCGATATTTCTAAAACCGATTTGCATCAGAAGGTTTCCAAGTTTTGCCCCCATAAACGGATCACCTTTTTGGTCGTACTGGTAATCGTTGAAGGCCATCCAGTACTTCCACACATTGGGAGAATACGGATCTAGGAAAAACGACGAGTTCAAAACTTCTGTCGCGTATAAAACAGCTCCAGGTGCTAGCACTCTTCTGATTTCAGAAAGCACTCGTCTTGGGTCCGGAACGTGTTCTAAAACAAAACATAAAAACGCGCCATCAAAGTCAGCTGAGTTAAAAGCTAATTTTTCGGCATTCATCTGGTGAAGGTCATAGCGCCCTTTAGCGTATGAGTGTTCGGCCAGAGATTTTTTAGCAGCACTTAACTGCTTGTCGTTCAAATCAATTCCCGTCACATGAATGTCGGGAAAACGGCGAAGTAAAATCTCAGTCTGAGCTCCTACTCCACAGCCCACTTCTAAAATCTTTTTTTGAGCAGAGAAATTTACGTTTTGATAAACCGTATGTTCAGCAAAGCGGGCCTGGCGCCTTAGTCTATCCTGCTCTACTGGTGAAAATCCATGCAAGTAAGGAAAGTCTTTTTTGTCCGTTGTTTCGCTCATACTCATTCTCCACAACAAAAGGCCGGGATATACCCGGCCTTTATTATTTAAACATCAAGTAGAAGTCTCGAAGGATCTTCAAGAAGCTCTTTTACTTGCTTCAGGAAGCTTACTGACTCACGGCCGTCGATAATTCTGTGGTCGTAAGAAAGTGCCAGGTACATCATTGGACGGATAACAACCTGTCCATTGATCGCCACTGGTCTCTCGATAATATTATGCATTCCCAGAATCGCCGATTGAGGGATGTTTAGAATCGGAGTTGAAAGCATTGATCCGAACACTCCACCGTTAGTGATAGAGAATGTCCCACCTTGCATTTCTTCGATTGTAATTTTTCCGTCACGAGCTTTTGTTGCCAGTGCCAGGATTTCTTTTTCAATTTCCGCCAAAGAAAGGCTTTCAGCGTTTCTTACCACTGGAACCACAAGTCCTTTCGGAGTTGAAACTGCGATACCGATATCCGCGTAGTCGTGGAAGATGATTTCATCACCGTTGATTTGCGCGTTTACTGCCGGCCAATCCTTAAGAGCAACTGTTACCGCTTTTGTGAAAAGTGACATGAACCCAAGACCTACTCCGTGCTTCTTAGTGAAAGCGTCTTTGTATTTCTTACGAAGGTTCATTAGTTCATACATATCAACTTCGTTGAAAGTTGTTAGCATTGCAGTTGTGTTTTTTGCTTCAACAAGTTTTGAAGCGATCGTCTTTCTTAGACGAGTCATCTTCTCTGGACGAACTCCTCTTGAACCTGGAGCTGCTGCAGCTCTTGGGGCCGGTGCCGCCGCTGATTTGGCTTCTGCTTTTGGAGCTGAAGCTTGAGCGTTCATCGCGTCTTCTTTAGTAATGCGTCCGTCTTTTCCAGAACCCTTAACGTCAGTTGAGTTCACTCCTTTTTCATCAAGGATTTTTCTCGCTGCCGGGCTTGGCACGTTGACTTCTTTCCCACTCGAGACAGCGGCCTGAGCTGGAGCTGGTGCTGCTTCCGCCTTAGGGGCTTCTGCTTTTGGGGCACCCGCTGCTGGTTTTGCAGCCGATGTATCTAGTTCACCGATTTTTGCACCGATTTTTAATTCGCTTCCGGCCTCTGCCATGATTTTAAGAACACCAGCACTTGGTGCTGGAAGTTCCATCGAAGCTTTATCTGATTCGATTTCACAAACTGCTTCACCTTCAGCAACATAGTCGCCGTCTTTTTTAAGCCATGATGAAAGAGTAACTTCAGTTACTGATTCACCGATTACAGGGATTTTTAATTCAACGCTCATAATCTAGTCCTTATTTTGAAAATGCATTTGCAACAATATCTGCTTGTTCTTTTTTATGTACGTTAGAGAAACCAGTTGCCGGGCTGGCCAGCGACTTTCTGCTGATCAGTCTTAGGTTTCTGAATTGGTCGTAACGAAGAAGGAATGTCCAGTAACCTTGGTTCTTTGGTTCCTCTTGTACCCATACCGGCTCAGCACCTTTGTACTTCTCAAGAATTTTTGCCAGTTTCTTTTCTGGAAGTGGGTAAAGCTGCTCAACGCGAACGATAGCAACGTCATCACGTTTATCAGCAATCTTCTTCTCATATAGATCGTAGTAAATTTTTCCAGTACAAAGGACAACTCTCGTCACTTTTTTACCTGTGTTTGGATCGTCGATCACTTCCTGGAATTTTCCGTTTATTAATTCATCGCGAGTCGACGATGCACGTGGGTCGCGAAGAAGAGACTTCGGAGTCATAACAATTGTTGGCTTTCTGAATGACCACTTCACCTGACGGCGAAGAAGGTGGAACATGTTGGCCGGAGTTGTACAATTTGCTACAACCATGTTGTCGTCAGCTGCTAGCTGAAGGAATCTTTCCGGACGAGCTGAAGAGTGCTCTGGCCCTGCTCCTTCGTGTCCGTGAGGAAGTAACATCACCAGACCGTTCATTCTCTGCCATTTTGCTTCAGCAGATGAGATGTACTGGTCGATCATGATCTGAGCGCCGTTAACAAAGTCACCGAACTGAGCTTCCCAGATCGTAAGCGCTTTAGGGTTCCCCCAAGCATACCCATATTCAAATCCAAGGACTGCGTACTCAGAAAGAAGTGAGTTATAGATTGAAATCTTTCCTTGAGATGGAGAAATATTCTCTAATCCACAGTAAGACTCATTTGTTCTGTCGTCGAAAATCTTTGCCTGGCGGTGAGAGAATGTCCCGCGGATCACGTCTTCACCAGTAAAGCGAAGAGGATGTCCTTCATCTGCAAGAGTTCCGTAAGCAAGAAGCTCCCCTAGTGACCAGTCAAGCTTATCACCTTCGTAAAACTCTTTTCTATCATCAAGGATCTTTTGAGTTTTCTTCATCAGCTCCATTCCTTGTGGAACGTGCAGAAGGGCCTTCATCACTTTATCAAGTGCTTCGCGTTTTACACCTGTTGCTGGAGATTCATCAAAAGCATCAGGGCCTGCGAACTCAAGACCTTCCCAATCTTTGTGCGGGCCTTTACCTTTTTTCGGGATTTCATTCTGACGAACGTTATTGAAGCGGTCAGAAAGAAGTTGCTTATAAGCTTCCATCATTTCTGTCGCCAGCTTCGCCTCGATCTCTCCTTTTGACAGAAGATAATCGATGTAAAGCTCTCTCGGGTTTTTGTGTTTTGTAATCAGACCATAAAGGTGTGGTTGAGTGTATCTAGGCTCATCCCCTTCATTGTGTCCGTACTTTCTGTAACAAACGATATCCACGAAAATATCTTCGTTGAATTTTTGTCTGAACTCTACCGCCAGCTCAATCGCGTACACCACAGCTTCCGGATCATCTCCGTTAACCTGGATGATTGGCACTTCGATCGTCTTAGCGATTGAAACACAGTATTGAGATGAACGAGCATCTTCGATATCTGTCGTGAATCCAATTTGGTTGTTGATGACTAAATGGATTGATCCACCGACGTTGTAAGCTTTAAGCTTACTCATCTGAACTGTTTCATAAACAATCCCCTGTCCTGCCACCGCTGCATCTCCGTGGATCTGAATAGGAATAACTTTGTTCATGTCACCGTTGTAGTGATTGTCTTGAAGAGCGCGGCAGTATCCAACAACAATTGGATCTACAGTTTCAAGATGCGATGGGTTTGGTAAAAGTTTTACAAAAACTTCTTTTCCATTCGTCGCTTTCTTAATTGAAGTAAAACCTTTGTGGTATTTTACGTCTCCGGCCTGTCCTGATTTTTCTTCTTCTGATCCGCCTTCGAATTCAGTGAAGATGTATTCGTAAGTTTTTCCTACGATATTTGCCAGAACGTTCAGACGGCCTCTGTGGGCCATACCGATAACAAATTCCTGCGCTCCAAGCTCAGCTGACTTGTTGATGATAGCATCAAGAGCTGGAATCGTTGCTTCCCCACCTTCAAGTGAGAATCTTTTCTGACCAATGTATTTTGTCTGAAGAAAGTTTTCAAAAACGTTTGCTTCGTTAAGTTTTTCTAAAATTCTTTTTTTCTTTTCGATAGGAAGATTGATCTTCTTTGCCGTTGATTCAATTCTCTCTCTCATGAAGCGTCTAACATCAGTGTTGTTAGAGTGCATGTATTGGAAACCAATTTTCCCACAATAAATTTCTTTCATGTGATCAAGGATCTGATCAAGTGTTGCCGGACCGATTCCCAGGAATTCTCCACACTGGAAAACTGACTTTCTATCAGCGTCTGATAGTCCATACTCTTCAAGTGAGATTCTTGCTTTTCTATCTCTTCTTGGACGAATCGGGTTCGTGTCTGCCAGAAGGTGTCCTCTTGTCCTGAAAGATTGAATCAATCTAAAGACATTAAATTCAGCGCGAAGTTTTTGATCGCTGATGCCTTCACCTGATGTTCCAGAAGTTCCAAAGCCTGCACCTTGAAATTCGAAACCTTGAAAAAATCTCTGCCATGATTCATCGACAGATTCAGGATTAGTTCTGTAAGTGTCGTACAGCGAATCGATGAAAGAGATGTCTGAACTCGAGAGATGTGAAAAGTCGAAAATTTTTGACATGATAGAAGCCTATGAAAAGTAAAACGTGAGACGTTTTACTCAGTTAAAAATTGGTACCCCTAATATAGCTCTAAGATACCAAAATTTTAAGCTTTATTTCATAGGCGGAAGATTTGTCTCGGTTATCTTTTTGGGCCTATTGCCAAGCCTACTGATGACAGCACTTTTTTGCCTTTTTCCCTGAGCCACACGGACAAGGATCATTGCGCCCAATTTTAGGTGCATCTCTTCTCACAGTGTTATTTCTCATTACACCATCGACAAAGAACCACTCTCCATCAACTTTTTCAAAAGTGCTTAGTTCATGGTGGGTTTGCGTAGCTCCATTGAAAACAAAACGGCATTTAAACTCAACTTTTCCTGTTGAATCCTTCTCTTTTCCGGCCTCAGTTCCAAGAATCTCTAAACCTAACCACTCAGAGTTTAGCGCCCAAGACTTCACTCCTTCCATATCCAATTCTTTACGTGTTGAAGCATGGTGAGTTCTCTCCACATGGTCTAGTTCCCCAACTGCAAATGCTGAGTAGCGTGATCTCATTAGCTTTTCGGCCGTTGGGGCCTTTTTAGCTCCCTTAATGAATGGTTCGCAACAGTTGTTGTAGTTTTCAGATGATCCGCATGGACAAGCTTGCATAGTCATAACCCCTAATTAAAATCTAAATAATAAATCTGTAAAATGAGTGCTCTCATCATCGAAATGCACTTTGCTTTCTAAAAGACGGCTGGAAATAAAAGTGAAATGAGGACGAATCATCTTGAGGTATTTCTCCCTCGTGCGATGAATAGCGTACTCATCCTTAAACTCTAAATCTGCCACCTGTCTTTTGAGTTCTAGATTAGTCGGAACTGAAAAATAAAGATAGCGAATTCTTTTTGCCATGATTGGCAAAATAAATTCAATTTCCTCATCTGATAAATACTGAAACACTGATGTACAAAGACCAAGATCGTAGGTTTTATCTTTCTTTAAATCTTTCTTCGCCCACGTTACCAGATCGATATTCTCGAGTGTAAGTTTGGTCGATTCGGTCGGACTTAATTTCTTTTTAGAGGTAAAATCAAAGGCGTGTTTTGAAGGTTCAATTCCATAAGCACGATAAGGTTTAAATGTTTTAAGAACTTCTTTAAACAGAATCCCCAAACCAAAACCTAAATCCACAACGCTGCTGATGTCGACATACTCAAGGCCAAAAATCGCTTTCATATATTCAGCGTGCTCTTTAGCGTTGACGATATTATCCATCTCTTCCGGCTCAGCATAATTGACGTCCCAATACTCTTTGGAAAATCCCTTCGCTCCTAACTTGTCCTGATCTTTTTTCGACTCTTTTGACATTTAGGCCAACTTCGTCACGGCCGCATACACAGCAGTTAAAACCGCAAGGCCACCCAGGACTGCAAAAAGCGCTCTGCCTTGCTTCACTCTAAAGAGCATGATGACTGAAAAGCTAAAAACTGCCCAAGCTGCCATTTTAACCCAAATCCACTGGGGAAATGGCTCTCCATGCCTGAAGCCAAGTCTGGCAATCAACCCCATTCCCGCGACAAAAACCAGGAAAGTTAAAAGACCGACAGTGATCTTAAACGATTTTTTCGCAATCCATTTTCCTTCGGCCAGGATCGCTCCAACAGTTCCTAAAACCATTAGAAGAGTAAAGATGTGCAGGATCTTATAGGTTTCATAAGTGATCATGAAAGGCTCCTTAATAAAACTTGAGTGTGTAACTGCAGTATATCTTTTGCCTTTAAGATTATCAAATTCAAGATATAATGAATTCATGCAAACCTGGACGTCACGCACATATAAAAGAGAAGATAAAATTTATCGAGGCGCTTTTAATTTTTATCGCAACGAAAACATTTATGCAGAAGAAAGTTTCGACGTCTACCGCGATAAAAAAGACCAGAGTTACCACTATGTTTCTGAAGCAGTTGTAAAGGTCACAACTGGTGAGATTTTAAACATTCACGTTGAGTATATCGTCAACAAAGAATACATCCCAACTTTCGTTTTGATCGAGAAAGTTATGGGGAAAGAAACGTCGCGGGAAACCTTCGAATACAACTCGAAACGCAACCACTTGGCCTATAAGTTCTCCAGTTCAAAGCACGAAGACCACAGCGCAGAG
>CAXHHE010000038.1:0-15074 GCA_964016365.1 uncultured Bacteriovorax sp.
AGAACTACACAGACGCCTTCGTCGGCAGCGTCAGATGTGTATAAGAGACAGATCGAGAGTGGGTCCAATTCCTCCACTGGTAATGACGATATCGCTGTCAAAAAAAGAAGCGCTCAAGGCAGCTGTCATCTCTTCAGCATTGTCGCGAATAAAGCGCAGTGACTTAAATTCCAGGCCTTTTTTGAAGAGAAACTTTGAGAGCCACGAACCGTTTAAATCAGTCGTTCTGCCGTTTAATATTTCATCTCCAATGACGATCATGGAAACGGTTAATGCTTTACTCATTTTTCTCTCCGAGAAACTCTTGTTTTATAGCTTTAAATTTTGCCATAAAACGCTTATACTTGTCTCATCCAATATTGAGACAAACCAATGACAAAAAAAATTCAATTCACACTCGATTACAATGAGGACGTTGAAGTCTATTTGGACTCTCATTTTCCCGATCATGTGGACTACCGCATTTTAAATCAGGCCCTCGATGCCAGGGGGGCTCAGAGAGGAAAAACTCCTCGCTACACTTACAACGTTGAGATTTTAAGTCCAGGCGAGCAGTTTGAAGCGGCCCAAGAGGAATTCCCTCAACTAGGATCATTTAAAAACAAACCTATTATCATTGGGGCCGGCCCCGGTGGACTTTTTTGTGCCTTACGTTTAGCGGATTACGGAGTGCCTTCGATTGTGATTGAACGCGGAGACCGCGCTCACAACCGCATGCTGCATATTTCGAAATTCTGGAGATACGGAGAATTCAACACGGAAAACAATGTGTGTTACGGAGAAGGAGGCGCAGGCCTTTTTTCTGATGGAAAACTGATTACCCGAATCAAATCTCCTTTCGTTCAGTACGTCATGAACCGTTTTGTGGATTTCGGTGCCCCGAAAGAAACAGCGTATATTTCTAACCCACACTTGGGTTCAAACAAGATCAGAGCACTCATCAACAAGATGACTGAGTACCTGGTCTCAAAAGGATCTGAAGTTCGCTACAATACCCGAGTAGACCGCTTGCTTTATGAAGGAAAAAAAATTATCGGCGTTGAATTAAACACCGGAGAAAAACTTTTTTCTAACAGTGTCGTCCTGGCCACCGGGCATTCGGCCAAGGAAATGTACTACCACCTAGAAGAGTTAGGGGTGGAAATGAAACAAAAAGATTTCGCCGTAGGAGTTCGTATCGAACACCCGCGCGAACTCATTGACCATATTCAATACGGAAAATTTGCAGGTCTTGAGCTGGGAGCTGCCCGCTACCGTTTGAGCTACGAAGACCCGAAGACGAAAAAAGGAACTTATAGTTTCTGTATGTGTCCGGGAGGCTATGTGCTTTCTTCGGGGACAGAGGCCAATGGAATCGTCGTTAATGGAATGAGTAACTACGCTAGAAACTCGCGCTGGTCGAATGCTGCTTTAGTTGTCAGCGTTCGCGCCGGAGTAGATTTCTCAAGTGATAAACTGCTTGCTGGTCTTGATTTCCAACACGGGATTGAACAAAAAGCTTACCAAGCTTCAATGGCCCGTGCCCATGGAAGAGAGCTTCCTGCTCAGACACTCAAAGAGTTTATGAATCATTCTTTGAATCCTTCGAATGAAGGAGTCAAAACATCGACACCTTCAGGAATTGTAAAAACTCCCCTAAGAGACATATTACCGCAATTTGTGACTAAACATTTAGAGCAAGCTCTGGTAAAATTTGATGATAATTTAAAGGGCTTTATTTCAGATAAAGCACTACTGATTGCACCGGAAACCAGGACATCGGCACCCGTGACGATTGCCCGCAATAAAGAGACGATGGAATCAACCAGCCACCAGGGGCTTTATCCTTGCGGCGAAGGCGCAGGCCATGCCGGAGGGATTACCAGTGCAGCGGTTGATGGCGTAAAAATCGCCATGTCTCTTTTAAAAACAGAAAAAGGATTTGAACCATGATTAAAACGACGTTAGCGCTTACTCTTTTCTCGCTATCATTTTCCACTTTCGCGGCCATCTCAGAATACAATGCTCCAGAAATCCTGGCGCGCGCTAATATTGGCGATGGATACAATCTTCCTCCGATGAGTTTTCTTTCAAACACATCACCGGTTATCAACAACCGCGGAGACGTAAGCTTTAAACTTATGGCCTTTAACGGAGAAAACACTCAAGGGCTATGGCTTAAGCGTGGAATCGATGAGAGCGGAAAGATTGTTTATTCAACAGATGAAACAAAATTTGTGACAGACCCAAGTCTTAACGATGCAGGTGTGATTGCGTTTAACACTTACGATGATTTCGCAAGCGATGGGATTTTTACTTTCAACGGTGATTCGTCTGAAGTAAAGCAAGTTCTAAAACCAGCAAACGAAGACATCGCTTTTTATACATACCCACAGGTACTGACAAACGGAAAAGTTTATTTCCGTGGGACTGACCAGGAAAATGCGCGCACGTATTTCCAATATGACGGATCATTAAAGCCTATCATCACGGAAGGTGCGAGCTCATACGGACAAAAATCTTCATACCTATTTAAGCCTTACTTAAACGACTCTGGGGCCATGGCCTTCAAGAGACGCATTGGTGACGTAGGACAATGGGACGAATCAAACGGCGATGAAATCCTGATGCTAAAACCAAATGGATCTTCAATGGAGCCAGTGGTTATTGCCCGTGATAAAGACATGGACCCGAACTCTGTGTTTAGAGGATTCACCAACTCAGCTAGTATTTCAAAAAACAACATGGTGGCCTTCACCGCTGTTTTAGAAGACGGAACAAAAGCTCTTATTCGCTACAAAGAAGGGCATCTGAAAAATGTTGTGATTGAAAAATCAGACGGTATTTCAGAAATTGAAATGTTCTCGCCAAAAATCAATGAGCAGGGGCAAATTCTTTTTAGAGCAAAAGACATGGACGGCAAGCGCGGAATTTATCTTGCTGATTCAAAAGAAGTCAAAAAAATCGTCGCAGAAGGCGATGAAGTCATGACTGACTTAGGAATGGGAAAAATTCTTTCGAATCCAAATTTCCCAGGATTTGGAGGAGATGTGGATATGAACGATCATGGAGAGATTGTTTTTTATTGCCTGGTTGTGGGCGCTAAAGACAATAAGGAATGGGGTTCGGCAGTCTACAAAGTCTCGCCTAAGCTCTAATAAAAAAGCATGCAGTATTCTTCAAAAGATAAAATCGAAAAAAATTACGATGTCATCGTTATTGGGTCAGGCCTTGCCGGCATGACCCTCGCTAATAAAATGGCCCGCGATGGCCGCTCTGTTTTATTACTAGAGTCTCACAATAAACTTGGTGGATTTGCTACCTGGTTTAAAAGAAAAGATGGCTCACATATCTTCGACGTCTCTCTTCATGGCTTCCCGGTAGGAATGATTAAAACTTGCCGCAAGTATTGGAGCAAAGACATTGCTGATCGCATTCACCAGTTAAAATCTGTCCGTTACATCAATCCTCAATTTGAAGTGGAAACAGATTTTACTAAAGAGCATTTCATTAAAGTTCTCATCGAAAAATTCGGCGTGAAAGAAGAAACCGTAGTGGGCTTCTTTGATGAACTTGCCAATATGAATTTCTACGACAACTCAAAGATGACTAACGGAGAGTTGTTTGAAAAATACTTTCCGGGACGTTCAGACATCACGCGCTTTTTACTAGAGCCGATCGTCTACGCCAACGGATCAAATCTTGAAGACCCGGCGATTAGTTACGGGATCGTCTTCTCAAATTTCATGAGTAAAGGTGTTTATATTTTCCATGGTGGAACAGACACTATGATTGGAATGATGAAGGAAGAGATGCTTAAAAATGGCGTCGATATCCAGCTTCAGGCCCGCGTAGATAAGATTGTTATTGAAGACGGCAAAGCTGTCGGTGTGGAAGTTAAAGGTCACAGGATTACTTCCAAAGCTGTAGTTTCAAATTCAAACCTAAAGAGCACGGTGAATAAGATGGTAGGGCGCGAGCACTTCTCATCAGAATTCATCAAAAAAGCTGATGAAGTCAGACTCAACACTTCTTCTTGTCAGGTCTATATGGGCCTAAAACAAGGGGAGAGCATTCCGTTTATCGGCGATCTTATTTTTACTTCAGAAGACAAAGATTTCTCAACTGACTTAATCCTTTCACCAAAAGTGGGAAGTCAGACCTTCTCTTTATACTATCCAGAAATGAGACCGCATCTTGAACCAAAGTATGCGATCGTTTCAAGCTCTAATGCCCGCTACGAAGATTGGAAAAATCTTTCTGAAGAAGAATATGAAAAACAAAAAGCGTATTTAATTGAAAGGGCACTTTCTGGTTTTGAAAAAATCATGCCGGGGATCCGTGAAAAAATCGATTACGTCGATGCGGCCACTCCATTAACTGTTGAGCGCTACACACTTCACGAAAGAGGCGCAAGCTTTGGGACAAAGTTTGAAGGTTTAGATGTTTCGATGAATATGCACAAAGAACTTCCTGGACTCTTCCATGCGGGCTCTGTGGGCATTATTATGTCGGGATGGTTAGGAGCTGCCAACTACGGAGTCATTCAGGCCCACGAAGTCGACAGCTATTTAACGAAATTAGAAAAATTAGCGACAGTATAAAACGGTGGTCCAAGCGCCGCCGTATTCTTTTGGAAGTTCAACGAGAAGAGCTTGAACCGTGCGACCGTGGATTTCAAAACGGTGCTCTCCTTCCCAGCGGACTCGTCCATCAATACTAAAAGCATTCAGGTAATAAATGTTATTGATCATCTCTCCCGCAGGGATGACTTGCCCCGGGAAAATTCTCATATAACCTTTTGTCTCCCAGACTTCATTTGGATTTTGTGACCTGGTGGCCACCATGACTTCCTGGTAACAGTTATTTTGTAAGTAGAGTTGAACAACTTTTTCGTGGCCTTTATCTGGCGTGAAATAAGATTCTACAGTTCCTGTAGAGGCCCAGAGTTGGGTTGTGACGAGAAGAGAAAGTAGCAGGGTAAGTTTTTTCATGACATCCTCCATGTTCTTAGCAATAACATTAGAAGATTCTCTGCGCCTTCGGCCACTAAAGAAATCATCCATTTAATGACACGGAGCAATTTCCTTTTAAAGTGAAGTGTCTCAGGCTAAAATTCTCCAACACTTTTTATAAGGAATTGCCCAATGGATTTTAAAGACCAAACTGTCATTGTCACTGGTGGAACGCGTGGAATTGGACGCGGGATCACTGAGGCCTTTTTAAAGAAGGGTGCAACTGTTGTTGCTACTTATGCCGGCAACGATGAAGCTGCCAATAAAATGAAAGAACAAAACGCAGAGTTTGGTGAGAGACTTGTGGTTAAAAAATGTGATGTTCGCGACGAAAACGCAGTCATTGAATTTTTTAAATATATCGAAAACACTTTCCCAAAAATCGAAGTGCTTATTAACAATTCTGGAATCAGAAAAGACCAGTTAACAGCAACCATGTCGATGACTGAATGGAATGACGTTATCAACACCAATCTCACAGGAACATTCCTGATGAGTAAACACGCTGTTTTGCAGTTTATGAAAAACCGCTACGGAAGAATTGTTAACATGTCATCAATCGGTGGCTCTCTTGGTCTTCCAGGACAAGCAAACTACGCTGCTTCAAAAGCAGGACAAATTGCCATTTCAAAATCACTTTCAAAAGAAGTGGCAAAGCGTGGGATCACGGTCAACAACGTGTGCCCGGGATTTATCGACACTGAACTTCTGGCCGATCTCCCGGAAGAGCAAAGAAAAGAGTACATGAAAGATGTTCCAATGAAGCGCTTTGGGCGTGTTGAAGAAGTGGCAAGTGCTGTCTTATTCTTAGCAAGCCGTGAAGCCAGCTACATTACAGGAGCAAGCTTAGAGATTTCTGGAGGGCTTTAATGATTCCAGATATCCTAGAACTTATTCCACAGAGACCTCCTTTTTTATTCGTCGATAAAATTATCGAGAGGTCGGAAAATAAAATCACAACGACGTTAAAACTCACTGGTAACGAAGATTTCTTTAAAGGTCACTTCCCAGGCAATCCCATTATGCCGGGAGTGCTTTTACAAGAAGCGCTTTTTCAGTCTGGTGCGGCTTTAATGGCCGGTCGAGCAGGTGGTGGACTTGGTGTCGTGACGAGGGTTCAAAACGCCAAATTTAAAAACATGGTTCGTCCTGGAGACGAGCTTGTCATGGACGTAGAGTTAACAGAGTCTATTTCGAATGCCCACTATATGAAAGGCACAACGAAAGTTGATGGAAAAACTGTTTTAGTGATTGAGTTCGCTGTTGCCAGCGTTTAAGGGATACGTATGAGTTTTTTAAAAATAGAGAATAAAACATTTTTAATCACAGGTGTGGCCAATAAAAAATCAGTGGCCTACTTTTCAGCAAAGACATTAGAAGAGAATGGGGCAGACCTGATCTTCACTGTGCAGAATGCTGATGCTAAAGAAAAGGTTGAAAAACTTTTCCCTAATAAAAAAGTTTATATTCTAGATGTTGAAAACGAAGCCAGCATCACTGAGCTTGGAAAGAAACTTCAAGACGACAAAGTGACTCTTCATGGATTCCTGCACTCAATTGCTTTTGCCAATTACTCAGAAGGGATGAAACCTTTTCATGAGACAAAGCTTGCAGACTACCTTCAAGCTTCAAATATCTCTTGTTTTTCACTGGTGGCAATGTCAAACGCTATTAAGCCTGTATTGGCAGCGGATGCTTCTGTGGTGACCATCTCTATTTCGAGCACACGTGCGACGAACTACGGTTATATGGGGCCGATTAAGGCTTCATTGGATGCAACGGTGGCTTACTTGGCAAAATCATTTTCGGCCGACACTAAGGTCAGATTCAATGCTGTTTGTTCAGGCCCTTTAAAGACTTCTGCTTCGGCAGGAATTCCGGGTTATATCGACAATTATCTTTATGCTGAACAGCTGACGATGAGACACGCAGCTCTTGAAACGCAGGAAGTGGCCAACACTGTGGCGTTTTTAATGAGTCCTGCTTCAAGTGGAGTCAATGCTGCCAATATGGTTGTGGATGCCGGAATGGGCGCTAATTACTTTGATGAAAAAGTTGTGGAAGCATACGCTAAAAGAACCTAAGATTTTCTCAAAATAAAAATCATAAACAGCAGATAAATCCCAATGGCCGCAATCGTAAACTTCAGGATGTTCTCTGTCTGCTCGTTTTGTGCCTGCACACTTTCCTGATAGTACTTCGCAATGATCTTCATCTCCGGAGAGATAGTCACTTCTTTTAGTCCCTTTAAGATGACATCTATTTCTTTGACTCGGTTATGGATTGTATCCAGGTGCTTTTGGAATTTCACCAGGTCTTCATTGGTCGTGTTGGCAAAACTAATAATCTGCCCCAGGATTTTTTGATCTTCTAACATGCGCATTTCATTTTCTTTGTGAGAAGAAGCAATGAACATATAAGCGTCCAGTATGCATTCGCGATAAAAATCTCTTTTATCAAGAGTGTATTTTACATTCTTTTTTTCCAGCTCATTGTAGGCCGGAAGAAGAGCAGAGGCATTCACACTTAAATCAGCGCGGGCCTTTTCAAAACTCTTTAATTGTTTAAGTCTTACTTCAAAATGCGCCCTGATTTTTTTTACCGAATCGGTAAGTTCAGGTGTGCTGCGGTTGATATCGTTAATGAGACCTAAAAGCTCGTTGATTCTCGTTATTTCATCAGAGAGTTCTGAACTGTCGGCCGTTAAATTTTTTCTAAGATAGAAGGCGGTATTGGCCACTTGAGAATCAATTGAGCGCAATTCATCGAAATCAAATCTTAAAACATTTTTTCCAGGTTCAATCTGTGTGAGATTTTTATAGAAGAGCACACCACTGATTAAAGTGATGAGCATAGTCGAAAGAATAAATATCTTTAATCGCATATCTAAAGAATAATGCCCGAAGGCGCCCAAGTTTGCGAGCCTTATCGGAAACTTGATTAAAAAACTTGAGTTTTATAGATAAAAGGCCTCGTTGAGAACAATTCTGGGCACTTTTTGAGGGAGGAGTCGAGTGCTAAACATACACAATTAAAACAGTCAAGTTTTCCCTAGGGACCACCGAAGAGCCTCTATACAATGTCACGTAGTAGATGGGGCAGTCTTATGAGAATCAAATTCATCGCTACATTATCGTTTCTTCTGATGAGTCAGTTTGCACTGGCCCAGGAAGATTTTAATTACCTGACATTGAACAAAGATATCGCGAGTTCTACCGGAACCGGATTGGATACAATCGGTGGTGGGGAAGCGGATCTTTATCAGCAAATCGCTAACGAGTTTAATCTCGAGTATGAAAATATCGGAAAGAGAGAAGCGGCAAAAGTCCTTGCGGGCAACGCTCTTTCAATCACCGGTGGCCTTAACAGCATCGGATTCTCTTATAAAAAGCCATTTATTAATTTCGGAGTCAGTGTAGATAGAAACCTGGCACCTGATCTCTTTGATGATAAAAGATGGATCGTAACTGATACATTCACAGTTGATATCGACGCTTCTAAAGTCTTAGGAAGCCTGCGCGATTCTGGCGCCATTGATATGACTGAGCAAAACTTTGCGGCCTTTGCCGGAGTTGTTTTCAAAAGAAAGTTTACATGGGTTCACTACGCTAACTCTTATAACGAAGGATTGATGGGGCACTTTGAAAAACTCTTCATGCCTTTTAATGCCTTAACTTTTTCTAACGTCGCTAAACTTGATCCTAACGAAATGATCTTTAAAGAAGACTCAATCTCGGTTAAAGCTGGTGGTTTAGTATCGGCACCTCTTTATACAGGTGTCACTGGTATGGCCGGAGTCCTGGCGAGATTTGAGCGCTTAACGAGAGTAGAGGTTGTCTCGCTTGGAAATTCAAACATCCAGGTAAGTTCTGAAAAAACAAAAGTGGCCTCTGCTGGTTTTAACCTGGCCATCCAGGCCGACTTCCTTAAGATTCTAAGAATGACACTTCTTTCGTATGACTTTAACTACGAAATGCAATCAAGCTACAAAGTGTACTTAAACATCCCACAAATGGACTTAATGGAAATGGACACTCAAAGCCCGGTGGCGATGGAGTTGACTCAGATCCTGAAAAACCGCGAAGGGGACTTAGACACTCTTGCTCCTTACATTATTTCTGAAGAGAAAAAAGTGTCTCAGGCTATTTCACATAAATACAACTTCCTTCTTTTAGGGGCCCAAAAAAGTTCAAAAACTCAGCAAATCGAAATCACTAAAGAAGGGCGAGTGAAAACGTTCTTCCGTCACTATTACGAAAAAATGAAGTATACGGAAGACTTCCTGTCGCGCTTGTTTGCCAGTTTAATCTATGCGATCACCAATTCAGATGTTTCTGCCACAAAACTTGCCAGCGATACAAAAAAAGTAACGATTGAATACGATGCGACCAGAAACCTGCTTGAAGGACGCGAAGACCTTTATGTCGGAGAGAGAGCGGCCAACGAACAAAAGCTTTCGATGACTTTTACCTCGGATTTTAAGACCCAAAAAACTAAAGGTTTCTCCGGGAAAAAGTACCGTGAACGCGCAAAATTTATTCTTGAGAGATACTCAGGGGTAGACCCGCTGGCAATCAGTATGATTGAGAGTGAACATCTCGTCGCTCCTTTTCATATTGAAGGAAAGTATCAAGTTAACATCGATGGTATCCGCTACCTGAATACGTTAGGTGTGAATACAGTCTTTGATCACTTTGATGGTTTATGTGACGAGTACCCAAAAAATAGTTTTATCAATTTTAGAAACCTGTTTGATAATTGTCGCAAGAACCTGCAAAACGATTATGTCGATTACATGAAAGACTTAACTCACGATAAAGTTTCAAGTGATGAAATTGAAAGATGTGAGAAGAAATCTTTAAAATACATCTTCTTTCCAAGTAAAAGAAGAGCATTTATTAAAAACTGTCTTGCCGAAGTCAACAAGCTTCCAGCGACAGAATGGGTTAATGTCCCTCTATGGCCGCTTAAGAACTTGTCGACAAATATCGTGAATAATTCTTATAGCAAGGTTCACTTCTATAACCTGTTTGGCTTAACGAATGTGTTCTTCTTCGGTACATTTGATGCCAACACTGCTGATGGACGTGCTTTCACAACCAGCTTCCATGAAGGGGCGTTTAAAGGGTTGGGAGCCGTTGACCACTACATGCGTGTGGAGAATTTAAGAGCTCCATCGTCAGTCGTTGTTGACCAGTAGGATTTAAGAAAAAAGTTTATCAAGACCTTCTTCAATAGAGTATTTAGGTTTAAAGCCTAAATCGTGCTCAAGATTGTGGTGATTGTAGTAATGGGATTTTCCTAATTGCAGGGCCACAAACCTCGTCATTGGCGGGTGGATATCGTATTTTCCTACGAGCTTTAATCCCATCTCAATCATAAAACCGACAGAATAAGCGACTTTAAAAGGAACCTTCTTAGTGATGGGCGGAAGTTTTGAGCGCTTTAAAAGCTCATTCGTGAAGTCCCATAACTTAATTGGGCCTTGACCTAGAAAGTAAGCTTTACCGGCAATAGGAGAGTTTGCTTCGAGTTTTTCCAGGGCCATGATATGGGCAAGGGAAGCATTCTCGACATAAGTCACATCCACCAAGTTCTCGCCATCTCCAACGATTTTAAGTCTCCCTGCACGGGCAGCTTCAACAACTCTTGGAACCAGGTTTAAATCACCAGGTCCAAAAATTAAATGTGGGCGAAGGGCAACAGTAGAAAGGATACCATTATTTGCCATAAGCATTTTCTTTTCAGCGATGGCCTTAGTCTCGGCGTACATTGAAAGATAGCGTTCCGGATAACCAATAGATTCATCAACACCTTTAAGGCTCTCATCTCCAAAGGCCACACTCGGAGTGCTGGTGTAAACACATTTTTTTATATGGTGCTTATGACAAGCGCGGATAATGTTGTCTGTTCCTGTGACATTGGTTTTGTAAAAATCTTCGTAGCGTCCCCACATTCCCACTTGAGAAGCAGAGTGAATGACAGCATCCATTCCTTCTAATGCAGCTTCGACATCGTCGTAGTTTGCCAGGTCACCTTGTCTTTGAATCACTCCCAGGTCTTCTAAGCTTTTATATTTTTTTCTCGAAAAACTATAAACTTCATGGCCGCGCTCTTTTAGATCGCGCACGATATAGCTTCCGAGAAAACCACCGGCTCCGGTGACTAAAACCTTAGTTGATTTCATGGGCCTCAATCTCTTCTTTTAATTTCTTGCGGTCAATTTTGATATTGTGACGGACGTCGACCGGGAAATGTTTACTTAAATAAATCTTTTGAATCATCGATGTGTGCGGGAATTTTTTTGCCAGAGAAAGAAGCTCGCTTTCAAAAATCGATCTCTCTTTTCCAGAAAGAAACTGCCCGTCCTTTCTTTCGATAACAATCGCCGGAGTCTCTTTGCCGCGAACTCCAAGGCCAACCAGCGCAGATCTTCTTACGCCCGGGTGTTTATTAAAAATGGCCTCTGCTGGAATCGGAGTCATAAGCCCTTCCTGAGTTTCCACTCGGTGAGCTTTTCTTCCTAAAAACCACAGCTGGTTTTTTTCATCTAAGAACCCCATGTCACCCATGCGGTGCCAGATTTTGTCACCTTCATAAATTTTGGCCTCGCGGGTTTTTTCAGGCAGGTCCAGGTACTCTTTAGTCACTGTTGGTCCAGAAACAATAATTTCTCCCACAGTGTTTGCACCTAATATTTTAGCATCTGATAGTTTTTCAATCGTTTGGTCAGTAATGGCAATGATTTTAACTTCTGAGCCCGGAGCGACCTCGCCAATACAAGTGCCTTTTCCGTTTTCCGTCAGGTGAGCGGTTTGTTTTAAAATAAAATCACCACTGATATTTGAAACCGGCAGAGCTTCAGTGGCGCCGTAAGGTGTATAGGTTGTTCCATTCGGAAGAAGCCCTTTAAACTTGCGGTGGATAAGTACAGAGACAGGGGCCCCAAACATCACCACGTATTTAATACTTGGAAGAGTCAGACCCTGATCCAGACAGTAATCGGCCACGCGCTCCCAGATAGCAGGAGAGCCGGCGACAAAAGTCGGTTTATTGTCGATGATATTTTGATAAAGTTTTGCTGGATTACACTGGCCCGGTTTACTCGGGTCCATATCTGGAATACAGCTGGTCATCCCCATAGCAATAGTAAAAAGTGAGAACAATGGAAACCCCGGAAGGTCCACATCATTTTCTGTAAGATTATAAAGATTTTTTAAAATGCTGGTCTGTTGATCAAAAATAAAATGAGAGTAGACCACACCTTTAGGTGCACCTGTTCCACCTGAAGTAAAAAGAATGGCTGCCGTATCTTCTGGAGCAAAACTTTCCATCTTAAAGGTCTGAACCTTTTCTTCTTTCATCTTGGAGATCTTTTGCATTTTTCCCCAAGCACGTTTTCCATTGGTTACATTGTATTTGATAGACTTGAATGTCTTTCTAAAAATCAATCGCGCAAAGTGCACTTCTTTTTCTGCAATCAGCGCAACTGGAGTACAGTCCTTAATACACTTAAGAAGATTCTCTCTTCCCATTCCTGGGTCGATAAAAACTGGAACCACACCCAGTTTAAAGAGAGCAAATGTCATGGCCGAAAAATCCAGGCTTGGTCTTAAAAATAAAAGCGTGCGGTCGCCCTTTTTTAATCCCATCTTCTGTAAAGAGGTTGCAAACTTATTGGATCTGATATCGAGCTCTCTGAATGTCAGGGCCTCGTAATCGTATTTTTTAGTTTTTTTATTAAACTTGGGAAACTTCACCGCCAGTTTATCGGGGTGAAGTTTAGCATTTTGACTTAATCGTTCAGCGATGTTCATAGTTTTAGTTTTTTAAGAACGTTTCAATTTCGGCGATCACATCGCTGGTTTTATCTTCCACTAAGTAGTGGCCTGCATCCGGGTAGGTCTTAACTTTGGCATTCGGGAAAAAGTCCAGCCAGCGTTTTTGGAAGTTCATAGTGAAGCAGAAATCCTGTTCACCCCAAAGAAGCAGGACCGGAACTTTTAAGTTTTTAAGCTTATCTTCAATTCCCGAAAGTGTTTTGTAAGTCGGGTGAACATCACTCATCGGGATGTCGCGGACAAATTTTGCTGTCGCAATTCTTGATTCAAATGAATCGTAGGGAAGAACAAAACCTTTTTTAACGATGGGAGAGAGCTTTTTAGTTACGGCCATCGTTGTGGCAGGCCCTGCAAACCCGTTAAAAGTTCTAATGAACCATTCACCCACCGGGTTTCTCAGGATATTAATTCTCATTGGGATTTCAAGAGACCTGAAGGCAGCAGTGTTCATCACAACCATTTTTTTGATTAGTTCAGGATGAGCAGTCGCCACACCCATGCCGATTGCGCCACCCCAGTCGTGAACCACAAGAGTGATATCTTTAAGACCAAGTTTTTTTACCAGAGCAATCGTATTATCAATATGGTTTTGAAGTGTGTATTCATAGTCCTGAGGTTTTGTTGAAAGACCACAGCCGATATGGTCGGGAACAACCACGCGGAAGTTTTTTGAAAAGTGCTTTGCTAGATTGCGGTAGAAAAACGACCATGTCGGATTCCCGTGAAGCATCAGGATAACTTCTCCTTGTCCTTCATCGACGTAGTGAAGTTTTTCGCTCTTTACGTCCAAAAAGTGCGCTGAAAAAGGGTATTCGTTTTTTAGTTCCTGAGGGATTGTTACCATTGTACACCTAACATAATTGAAGAAAGTCCTGAGCCAATTCCTAATAGAGCGATGTTGTCGCCTTTTTTGATAAGTCCTTTTTCTGAGGCCATCATAAGAGTGATCGGCAGAGCACTTGATCCCGTATTGCCTAAAAAAGGATACGTTCTAAATGTGTTTGTTTTATCAAGTTCAAGAGATTCAAGGGAAAGTTTTTCATGGGCGCTTCCCACCTGGTGAGTGAGAACAAAATCAACATCGGAGTTGGTCCATGAAAGATTATTTTTAGCGAGCATCCAGGTGTCTTTCCCTAAAGCGACACCATATTTTAAAAGTTCCTCAGAGTCTGTTTCCATCACCAGTGAGTGAGTGTTTCCATCTCCACGGCACAGGTGATTGGCACTTGAGTCTGTCATGACAGCTCCCCCTAAAACGCGGGGAGAATCAGGAGAGAGGTCTTTATGCGTAATTAAAAAAGCTGTTGCCGCTGAACCAATCGTCAGGTTGGCAATATACTTCTTAATATTTTTCCTATCGATTGAGGGATTTGTAAGAAGTTCATTGATTGTACTTTCAAGTAACGGTCCACCGTTTTCACCTGAAACAATGAGTGCTGTCTTAATCTGCCCTGATTCAATCATGTTCCCTGCAACCACGATGGCGTTAATCACACCAAGGCAGGCATTGGATAAATCAAAGATCATCGCTTTGGGAGCAAGACCAAGATTGGCGTGAACAACCGAAGCTGTGGCCGGCTCTAAAAAGTCGCGGCAAACAGAAGCGTGAACAAGAAGATCAATCTCTTCTGCTTTAATTTGTGAGTTCTTTAAACAAGCGCGTGCTGCTGCTGTTGAGAGATCACTTGGTTTTGTTCCCGGGGCCCACTGTCTTCTGGCGGCAATTCCGGTCATCAGCTCCAGTCTTCCTTCGGGAAGTTTTAATTTTTCATAAATAGGAGCGAGCCTCTGCTCAATAGCGGCAGAGGTAAACTCCTGATCTGATAAGTCGTAACCAAAACTATGAATCACGACATTGTTAAATTTCATTTTAAATCCCCTTGCAGAACATGGAGGTTGGCCATCGAGATCCCTGAGAGCATAGAGCCTACGATCCCTAAAAAGCCTTGGTCCGTTCCACAAATGTAAAGACCATCAATCGGTGTTTTTCCGTTTCTTGATTTGTCTGTCGAGCCGTAGACTGTTCCTTCAAAGTGCTGAGTGTAGCGCTTGATTGTCGTCGGAGTGAAAATATCTTTAAAAAGAATCTGGTAATCTGGATTGATTCCGCAGTTTTTCAAGATGCCTTTTGCGTTTTCGCACAGGAGTTCTTTTTGCTCTCTATAAAGCGTTTTATCTTCAGAAGACTTTAGTTCTGTCTCTTATACACATCTGACGCTGCCGACGAAGGCTTCTGTGT
>CAXHHE010000039.1:0-14945 GCA_964016365.1 uncultured Bacteriovorax sp.
CACAGAAGCCTTCGTCGGCAGCGTCAGATGTGTATAAGAGACAGTCACATAACAATGCTCTAACAATTCTCTTTCATAACTCTCATCTTCTGATGTTAATTCGCTAAATGCAGCAGTAATCACGCCTGAGAGTGGAGAACTAAATTCATTCCTCACTAAAACTTGATCGCCGGCCTTCAAAGAATCTATTAAGACTTGAGGTTTTTCTTTTTCTTCGGCTATTGCCATCGTTCGATTCAATAAGATACTTTCCTTGGAAAGAATGTTATAAAAATGAATAAATGACTTTTCAATATCATCAATACTCCTAAAAATCTGTACTTGCGTTTTCCTCCAATCTTGCCCTGTCGTATTAACAAATTTTCCAACGATAAATTGGTGTCCATTAGTTATAACCCCATAGGCTAAGCTTTTATCGATAAGATAAGAGCGAAGTTGGGCTATTACTTCAGAGTTTCCTTTTTCCAATGTTCCTAAAGAGCATGACCTTCCTTGCACCGGAAGAGAAAAATCTTTAAAACTACGCTTCGCTTCAACGATAAATGAAAAATCAACTGTCGATATTTGATAGTCAAAATATCCAGAATCAACCTTTTCTTCTCTGATAATATCACCTTCTGCCCAACCAAGAATATTGACTAGCATAAAATCAATTACTTTTGACCTTGTATCACTTTCTGATATGTCTTGTTTTCGAAAATCTTCTAATTGTGTTCTAAATTGCTTAAGGCGTTCCAAGCTATTATCTATTTGCATATCTCCCCATCTTTGAAAAAATTCTTTTTGAATTATATCATGTAAAAAACCTTTCAAGTAAGAATAAATCGTTAATATTTCAAACAGAATAAAGTATTAATACTACCACCCCGAACTCCACACAAACTCCGACTCCACCTGAGGCATAACAATATCCCCTTCCACTGGTGCATAGTGATTGTCCTTAATTGGATAGATATCTAACGTCAGTCCTTTGTAGTAGGGAATGCTATGAACCATCTTTGGTTTACTCGCTCGCAGTTTGCCAGTCATGGGAACGAAACTGCATTCCATCGAATAAAGCGAGCTGAAGTGATCTGATTTTTTCTCCATTAAGTAGAGCGTGTCTCCTTGGACGTGCTTCAAAACAAAAAGCAAAAGCCCTCCGACTCTAACTTGTTCGTGAAAAGCTTTCGGCAAATCAAAAGCTCCTGCCGTAAAAACGGCTTTGTCATAAGGAGCTTCATTCTTCCATCCATCAACAGCATCACCTGAGTGAACTTCAACATTAGTGATGCCACAAGTTTGAAAAGAAAATTTTGCGCGTTCACTGAGTTCTGGAATGATTTCAAAACTTATAATCTTTCCTTTAGGGCCAACTATTTTACTCATTAAGGCCGCATTCCATCCGCTTCCTGTTCCGAGTTCAAAAACTCTGTCGCCCTCCTCAAGTTTAAGCATATCAATCATTCTTAAAACGAAAGAAGGTTGTGAGATGGTTGAGACGATTTGATCATTGGATGCATAAATCCCCAGAGGGTAATCGCCGTACAAAAGTGGCAAGTACTCTTCAAGATTGTTCTCGGTGATAATAATCCATCCTCCATCAATACGAAAAACAGGAATGAATTTGTGGCGAGGAACTTCCATGAAAGCGCATTTTACTTTTTCGCTCAATGGATGGCGGATGTTATTTTGTTCGGCAATCTTGATTAATTGATGTTGGAATTCACTGACTGGCATATGACCTCCTCTTTGCTCATGATTGCACCGAATACAGAATTGCTCTAGACTGAAGATGTTTAATTTATTCTTAAGGGTAAAAGATGACTCAAGTGACTATCTATGAGAAGTACGGTGGCTATGACTTCTTTCATAAAATTATCTATGAGCTTTACTTAGAATTATTTGATCACATTGAGATCAGTTACCACTTCATTGGTGTCGACATCGAACGCCTTTCAAATCTCCAAGCGCAATACTTGTGTGAAGCGATTGGTGGGCCAAAGATGTATCAAGGCCGCAACATTGCCGTTGTTCATAAATACTTAAGGGTGACGGATTATGAATTCGATACAGTCGCGACAAGGTTTGCTGAGATTTTTAAGAATAATGGACTAAATGATGATGAAGTTAAATTCATTATGAATTTTATCAAATCTAAACAACCCGTCGTGGTCACTGCCAAAAACACTCTGATGGATAGGATTGCGCGCTACCTTTATAAACGCATTAAGAAGATTAAAGGTTTTTTAAAAAAATTAAGAAGCGCATTCAAATTCTAAGATAAAAGTAGTTCCGGTTGTCGGGGCCATATCTTCTGCACTCTGAGAGACGACTGCGATTTTCCCATCAAGTTTTTCTACATATGTCTTAACAATCGGCAGACCAAAACCTGTGCCCTCTTCGCCCAATGTTCCTTTTCTCGATGTCTTACTTCTCATGTCGAAAAGTTTGGGAAGAAGATCCTTTGGGATTCCGATTCCAGAGTCCTTTATATAGATCACAGCATTTGTTTCTTTCTTTTCGACCTGAATTGAAATCTCACTTTTTTCCGGAGAGAACTTAATCGCATTAGAAAGCAGGTTTCCTAAAATTTGATGTAAGAGCAAATCTCCATTGGCGCGGATCGGGCAAGCTTGCATATCACTGATCACTCTAAGAGAGATATGCTTGGCTTCCATTTTCTCTGAGAAATTTTCTTTCAATTGTCCCAGAAGTTCAAAAATTTCTACATTCTGAATTTCTATCCCGTTTTTTCCAAGTTCTGTTGCGTACAGATTTCTCACATTGTTAACGATGTCAGAAATGTTATAAGAGGCCTTTGAAATTTTTCTCACTGACGTCAAGGCCGTCTCAGGCAGAGGCTCTTTATTTAAAAGATTGCTTCTCCCAATAATGACAGTCAGTGGAGTTGAAATATCGTGAGTGATAACACAAATAAGATTCTGGATTCCTTCTTTTTTGTCTTCAATTTCTTTTTGGTGCATTTCAACCAGAAGAAGAAAAACCCAAACAATAATAGCGGCGACAAAAATCCAGCCGAATGTAACGAGGGCCTGGGAAATAAGGAGTCCATTAGGTGTGATCAAATAAGGAAATGGATATTCTCTCATTTCTAAAACGGCGAAACCTAAAACCACCAGCGTACTGATAGTAAGCCAGGTGATGATCCCTCTTTTGCCCGTCACGACTCCGGCAATCAATGGAAGAATTCCAAACCAAATAATAATGTTGCTATGAAAACCACCGCAAAAAAATCCAAAGGTCGCCTGGTGAATCATTCCGGCGGCCAGGAAAATGTTGGTGTTAAATTCAAGGCGGTTATTAAGACGAAACAACAATGGTGAAAGTAGATGAACAATACTTGCACTGATTCCCACGATCCCCGGAAGAGGATGCAGGATTGTTTTGTAGGCCAAAAGAGCATAACCCCACATCAATATCCCTGTTGCTAAAACACACACCAGATAACTGTGTATATACCTAGGCGCCAGGTCTTTTTTTTGAAGACGCTTTTTTGCGACGAACAGGTAAAGGTTCATATATGCATTTAGGAATAGTCTGCCCATATGGATTAGATTCTACATAAAAAAGTCTGTCCGTTGCTTGAATTTATCATTAAGATAAAAATAATTTTAACGGACTAAATTAGTATAAAAATGAAAAAACTCATTCACCTTTTTAGTGTTTTGCTTTTTGCGGGCTGTTCTTCAAACCCTGTAGGACCAGTCGCAACTTTTAAGCAAGAAGGTCTGGTTATTTCTATTAATGCGGAAGTCGCAGATAAAGTTGAATCCAGTTTAAAGAGCGAACTTCTTTATATAAAGACTATCGCTGAAAGCGACTTTAAAAATGAACTCTTAAAAACGCTCTCGTTTATTCACTTTATTGATTATCAAAAAGATAACTGCGCTAGCGGCCAGGTCGCTTGTTCAGATAAAATGAACGATGGTAAAATCTTTATTAATCAAAATTTTTTCCAGATGCCGACACTGGAACAATTCACGGCCCTACTCCACGAGGCTCGTCACCTGGAATCACAAAACTTTGAACACATTAAATGCACCAAACGCCCGCAGTGGGGTTATGAGTGTGACGAAAATATTAACTCTCCTTATGGATTAGAATATAAATACCTGCTCCACAAATTTATTAACAATAAAGACGAGCAATCTGCTCAGGTACTTCAAAGAATTTTTCTTCGCTTAAACAAAATTTAATTTTACTGTAATCAAAAAGTAACTTATGCTTTAGCTTTATTATTCTTATGGAGGATTTCTTATGAAGAAGCTTTTAGCTATCGCTATCTCTCTAGTATCTGTTAACGCTTTTGCTGCTGGTTACGGTTCAGCTGGATGTGGTCTTGGATCAATCGTTCTAGGTGACAAGCCAGGATTCATGCAAGTTTTCGCTGCTACTACAAACGGAACATCTGGTTCACAAACTTTTGGTATCACTTCAGGTACATCTAACTGTGGTTCTGCTGGAAAATCTTCTGAGCAATTCATTGAAGCTAACAAAGCTTCTCTAGGAAACGATATCGCTCGTGGACAAGGTGAAACTGTTGATTCACTAGCTACAATCATGAACGTATCTAACAAGACTGAGTTCGCTGCAGCTCTTAAAGCTCAGTACTCTGAAATCTTCAAAACTGGTGATGCTAAGACGATCAACTCAAAGATCATCGCTATCGCAAAATCAAACAAGTTACTTTAATTTTCTCTTAAATAAGGGAGGAGGCCTTGCCTCCTCTCCTCTACTGCAGACAAAACATGACTTCTACCCTGCGCTCCGCTCTTTTCTTCTTTCTATTTGTTTCAGTAAGCTATGCTCAAGACCAATACTATTCTCCTGTTTGGAAAAACCTGCTTCACTACAACCGTGGTCTTCTAGGCATCTCCAGCGATGTCGATGATCCGGCCTTCTTTGTTGCTAAAGATGGAAAAAATAATCCGCTTCATGAATTGGCGGAAAACGTTCTTAAAATTAATGCTAAAGATAAAGAATACATCTGCCGTTTCCCGGCGAGATTTAAATATTTAAATAGAAGCCAGAACCTTAATGTTGATGAATCTATTTTAAAGAGCTGTGAAAAATATCAGCATTACCTGGCCGACCATTACCCAAAAACCGTTCACCTGGTTTTTTCATCTTACTATCTTGAATCCCCTGCTTCGGCCTTTGGTCACACCTTCCTGAGATTTTCTAAAAACGAATCTCTTGCAAGTGATAAGAGATCAGAGCTTCTCGATGTTGGAATCAACTATGGCGCTTCCAACACTTCAAGCAATCCACTGGTCTATACCGTTTACGGGATCTTCGGTGGTTTTCAGGGAACTTTCTCTTCTATTCCTTATTTCTACAAAATCCGCGAGTACAATGATTTTGAATCCAGAGACCTTTGGTCTTATGAACTCAACTTCACTGAAGCCCAAAAAGAAAAATTGCTCGATCATTTATGGGAGCTAGGTGGAACCTGGTATTACTACTACTTTTTTACTGGAAACTGCTCACAGAAAATCATGGCACTGCTTGATGGAGTTGAGCCTTCATGGAAACTTCTCGATAGTCTTCCCAAATACATTATCCCGGCCGAAACCATCAAGGCCCTTTATAATGTTCCGGGACTTGTGAATCACATCACTTTCCGCCCAAGTAAAAGAAGAATGTTCCAGGAAGCTTACGGTCAACTTTCAACAGAAGAAAAAAGAGTTTTCAAGCAAGTTGTCGACCACGATGACTGGAATCTAGTCCAAAGCAAAGATATCTCAACAGCTTCAGCGGCAAAAATCCTGGATGTAATCATTGAGTTTATCGACTACAAATATTCGAAAGAAGTTCTTTTTGAGAAAGGACCTAAGTACGAATGGAAACAAAAACTCCTGGCCATCAGAAGTCAGAATCCGGAAAAGGGAGCTGATCTTCAAATCCCTGCTCCAAAAGATGAAGAACCACATCTTTCTCATCCATCGAGAAAACTAAAACTCATGGCGGTAAAAACTGAGCACTCGAATGACCTGACATTTAAAGTCTCTCATCGATTTGCACTTCACGATTTCACTGATCCAACTCTTGGTTCACCAAAGTTATCGTCAATCAATTTTTTTAAAGTAGACTTAGAAGCTTCAAAAAAGACGATAAAAGTCGATTCATTCACAGCAGTCGAAGTGGCTTCATTTAATCCTTGGGGAAGTTATTTTTATCCGGTGAGCATCTACGGGATCATCGATTACTCAAAAGATAGAATGAATCTTTGTGGCGACTGCCGCGTCTTTAAAGGTTCTGTGGCCTCAGGTCCATCGTGGTCTTTTTTCAATGACCGCTTAATTCCTTTTATCTTCGCTAGCTCTGATTTTATGTATGCGACTGCTTATAATAAAAATTTTGAAATCAATGCTGGTATCTATACCGGTGTAATCTTAAGAGTCTCTGATTGGTTTTCAAGTTTTGCCAGGTATAAAAAGGCCTATGCTCTTTTTAATAAAAAAGAAAACTACATGACCGAAGTTACTGGTCAGTTCCACCATTCTAAACACGTTGATACCAGCATCGAAGCTAGCTTTACTGATAAAAGGAAGCAGTACATGGTGGGATTCAATTTCTTTTATTAGGAGTTATATGAAGTATCTTTTCCTTCTTGCCCTACTTGCTTCTTGTGCTGAACTTCAAAAAAATACCAACGTCAACATGATGGCCGAGGCCGAGTCTGTGAGAGTCCTTGAAGCCGATGCACCGGCCGGTTCTTGCACAGTTGTCACAACTGTTCGCGGGGAAGATAACCTGATGAACCTTGGAAAAGACACTGCGGTCGCAAACATGAAGAAATACGCTGAAGGAAAAGGCGCTAATGCTATCTTCGTAAAAGAGTGCAAAGAGACAAAAACAGCTATTTCGACGATCACGACCTGCAAAGGCATCGCTTACAAGTGCCCATAAGCAACAAATTCTGAAAAAATTACAAAGATTCTATAAGAGCTCTCTGGTTCTGATAGAATCCTTGGACTATGAAAAAATCAATCCTATCCCTGAGTCTTTTAAGTCTTTCCTTCAACCTGTTTGCAGCTGAGGCCGACAACTTCACAGCGCGCACTCTAAATCTTGCAGATGCCGGAGAAGAGGTCAATGTCCTGGCCAACAACTACTTGAAGAAGGCCATCGTTGATTTAAACAAGGCCGGTGGATGTAATGAGGAAGCCCTTTATAAGGAATTAAGAAAATACTTCGCCAATCACAGTAAAGGCGAACTGGTAAAAGATATTCTTTACCGCAATGCTGTCTCAATCAACAACCTCCCTATCAAACAATCTGTTTATGAAAACTGGGAAAAAGCTGATGGTTTTCTCCTGGGAAGAAAAAAGGCCGCCACAAGTCCTCTGGCCCTAAGTCCACTAATTAAAATCGGCGACGAAGTTGTTGGTGTCGATAAATTTGAGCATATGTTTGGAATGGGATTTACCTACTTCACTAAGCACTACCAAAAAGGCAAAGATATTAAAGACGTTCTAAGTTACGGTATCGCTCTGGAAAAAACGATTCTGGGTGGAAACGTGTTTGCCACAGGCGTTTTCTCATATGGAGACCTTTCAGCTAACTTCAATGGAATGAGATTCTGGAACCACGTCCTGCAAAAGAATGATGATATCTTAGGAAGCGAACATAACCTTGGCCCTTATGTGACTTGTTCAGCCGATAAGTGGCAGGTTAATGAGAAGAATCCAATCGACTTTAAAAACTATATCGACGCTTCAATGGATGAAAGTATCAACTGTAGTAAGTTCGCCGGCACAAAGGCCGTAGGAAAGTTTAAAGCGTCTGTTAAGAAAAGAGGCTTTGTCGACAGCAACAACCAGGCGCTTTGCCCGGTTGAGCCACAAAAACTTAAAGACATCAGACAGAAGTATAAACCTTCTGGAATCGAGCACCTTATCATCAACGATGAGGGTCTTGGGAAAGTCTCTTACTTCAACGAATTCTAGAAATAAAAAAGCCTCCATGTCGGAGGCTTTTTTATTTAAACTTTATTTTAAAAAGATTAATTAGTTTCCTACAGCACCAGTTTCATCAATCTTTAACTCACAAGAGTAGTTAAGAACGAATGCAGACACTCTTGTACACTTAAGGTCTCTTCCAACTCTTTGAGTTGTCTCTAAGCTTCCTTCTCTTTTTGATGTTTGTGTAGCAGCTGATAATTTTTCAAAAACAACTCTAGCAGCTTCACCCTGGATTAATAAACCAGCAGTATTACCGTTAGCGTTCCAAGCGCGTGAAGTCCCTTCCCAAGTTCTGATCGGTGAGCGTGCGAATGAAGAAACAGATGCAGTCAATAAAAGAACAGCGATTAATGTTTTCATATAAAACTCCTCATTGGTTAGAATGAGGAGCTTCTATCATTGTTGGTCTCAGTAAAGAAAGGGCCATCTGAACTATTTACAGCGAGTCAGCGCCTCTGAAGATGATTGGGAAGCCTTCACATTTGAAGAAGAAAACTCGGCCTGAAGAACTTTGTTTTTTCCCAGTGTCAGTTTGTATGTTGTCGTCACGTCTGTATATGTATTGCGAGCTTGTTGAGTTCCTGTCTTATCCTCGAGCCCCATAACACAGTTATAAGCACCATTTACATCAACACCACATCTGTACCCCATATCCTGGTAAGTACAGATTTGTGTTTCTGTTTTTTCTACGGCCTTTCCTTGAGTTACCGTTTTACGTAAGTACAAATCATAGTTTAGGCCTGAGTCTTTCGCTAAGAGCGTGAAAGTCTCATCGTTATGGTAGTTATCTGTTGGAACATCGATAGTAAGGGTTTGCCCGTTTTGCTTTAAAACCAGTTGTGGATCAAGTAGTGAAAATCCTAGAGGTACCTTCTCTGTCCTGATTTCCATATAACCTTTATTCAACGAGATGCTACGTCCTGCATGTTGAGAAAGGACGACAGAATCCTTGCCTGGAATAGCCAAAATCCCTTTATGATCAATTCTCGAATTAGTTAACCCTGCGTTTGCAGCTACAGGTAAAATAAGTGTCGAGAAAACCATGCTAAGAGCTAAGACATTGTTTTTCATAATGACTCCAAGATTTAAACAGTTTGTCGAAATTCTACTCCGGAAACCTGCCCCATTCCTAACCACAGGTATTTATTTTAGACCCTGTCAAAAGGTTCAACACAGACTACTTTTTGGGCAATTTTTCTCTCGTTTTTCAGGGACTTAGATCATCATTTTTGGCCCAAACCGTGCACTTTAGAAGGCAAGCGGGGGCTTAAAATGAAAACAACAAAAACACTTATTCTTGCACTTATCTTCTCTCTAATCTCAACGCCTGTTATGCCAAAGAGTTTCACTAAAGCTGAAATCTCTCGTTATAACATCGCTGTGATTTCTAAGATGATTCAGACAGTTCAACCAGAACTACAAGAAAAGAAGAGAAACCAAATCGCACTTGCTCTTTACCAAACATCAAAGAAGTATGCGATTGAACCAAAGATCATGGTTGCTATCATTTCTACTGAATCTAACTTCGACAATAGCGCTGTATCGGTTTCAGGTGACCTTTCTCTTGCTCAGATCAACACTAAAGTTTGGGACGCGGAATTTGAGCGTTTAGGACTTGGTAAAATCGACAAGAAGCTTTTAAAGGCAGACGAGTCTTATGCTCTTAACAAAATGGGTAAGATTCTTTCGATCCTAAAAACTCGTCACGCTAAAAAAGATGCTAAATGGTATGCGGTTTACCACTCAAGAACTAAAAAATATAAAAACGCATACGATGGAAAAGTTCAGACTCGTTTAAGAATGATTGCTTCAGTATCACTTTAAGAAATAATAACGGGGGCAATTCTACAGGATTGTCCCCGTAAATATTTTTTCGACTTTTCCACAAAGATAGATGTCTTTTAAATCCTTCGAAAACTTTACCGCTAATCTTCCACCTAAAGTTTCCAGCACTACTTCTTCACTCCACCCATAAAACTTAGCTGCGGCCAGAGCAGTCGCTGTTGCACCTGTACCACATGAAAGCGTTTCGTTTTCTACACCGCGCTCATAAGTCCTGATACGGATGTGTTTTGGAGAGATCACTTCAAAGAAGTTAGCGTTAGAACCTTTTGGAAAACGGGCATCGTAACGAACATCTTTGCCGAAAGCATTGACTGGGTAATCAAGAATCTTTTCGATTTCAAACACTGCGTGTGGAACACCTGTGTTCATATAAAGAGATTTTTTAGCTTTTAATTTTGAATCTAAATCGTGAAGGTTAATTTTGTCAATGTCGTAGAGTTCAGTCATCTTCAGTCTGTACCCATAAACCGGATCAAGCGCACATTCATACACACCATTCATCGTTTCGAATTTATATGTGTCTTTTTTTGCTTCAAGCACTTCATGAGCAAAAGCAGTAATAGCGCGTGCACCGTTACCACACATTTCAACTTCGCCGCCATCGGCGTTGATGTATCTCATTTTAAAATCAACTTTATCGCTGGTTTCAAGAAGAAGAACACCATCAGCACCAACACCTGTTTTCAGTGAACACAGTCTGGCCCAAAGACTTCTGTCTTCAGCTCTATAAGTAAAATCGCGGTTATCGATAACCACAAAATCATTTCCCGTTGCATTGAATTTAGTGAAGTTGATTTTCGTCATATAAAACTAGCCTATTCTTCGGTTAACACTTTGTCCAATACAAAAAGTTTGATTAAGCAAACTACTCTGTCATAAGATCAGCATCGCTTCCCTATTCTATATCTTAAATGAGGTTCAAAATGAAGTTTTTAACAATGACAGCAATGCTGCTTTTATCAAGCAGTGTGTTTGCCGACATGGTTTTCATGCGCGAGTGGGACAATCAAAAACATATCATGCATAAAAACAATGATGGTGTCACAACTCAAATTACAAGCGGTGATTTGGTTCATCTTTATCCTGACATCACTCCAGATGGAAAAAATGTTGTTTATGTTGAAGGAAAAATCTTCGACAACGGAACACAAGATCTTTATCTAGTGACAAAAAATCTTGAAACAGGAAAAACAAGACAGTGGCACTCAGATGATCTTAAGGGGATGGTTCTTCATCCTAAGTTCTCTAAGAACGGCCAGTTCATTTTCTTCTCTGCTCCATTCCCTAAGAACAAAGTGTTTTACTTTGAACCAGGGAAATTCAATAGCAATAGTGACATCACAACTTTCAAAGCAGAAGCTCTCGTAAAAGAAGATGAAGCTTACTTCCCAAGACCATCAAGCGACGGGAACTTTGTTGTTTACCAGAGAAACGTCACAGGAACGAGAGAAGTTGTTCTTTACGACCGTCTTGAAGAAACAAAACTTGTCATCGATAAAGGAATGGCCCCAGCTCTTTCTTTCGATGAAAGAAAAATTGCCTACACTTCAAAGAAAAATGGTTCGTGGGATATTTTCGAATACGATCGCGTAGCTAAAACAGTGACTCAAAAAACATTTGATGAAACAACTGATGAGATGGCGCCAACTTACACACCTACTGGTGAGTTAGTTTTTGCTTCAAGCAAAACTGGAAACTTCCAGCTTTATCAATTAAACGGTGACGAATGGGTTCGCTTGACAGAAATCGCAAACACTGATGACTACGCTCCTCAGTTTTCTGGTGAAACAAATTTCACTCAAGGCATCCGCGCTTCTTTCATGGAGCCAATGCGATCATCTTTTGGAACGATCATGCATAATGGTCTTCTTTATATGTGTGGAGGTCATCAAGGCCCGGAACACACTTACCCGAAAGAGTCTTTCACGGATAACTTCAACGTTTACGACAAAAGAATCAACAACTGGAGAGAGTTAGCTCCAAGACCAATTAAGGCCCACGGTTACACATTGGCCGCTAAAGGAAACTACATCTATGCTTTTGGAGGATTCACTTACTCTGAAAACCATAAACCAAACTGGAAATCAGTTAGCACTGTTGACCGCTACGACATTCGCACCAATACATGGACAACGGTAGCTCAATTGACAAAACCTCGTTCATCAAATGTTGCCGTCACTGTCGGTGATAAAGTTTATCTTGTTGGTGGATGGGATAGCACTCCAAAATTCAACAACGACTACGATGGAACTTTCCATTCATCAATCGATGTCTTCGATCTGACGACTGAAACCATCTCTTCAGCTCCTTTTGAAATCCCTCGTCCACTAAGACGTGCATTCACAGGAATTGAATACCAGGGACAAATCCTTCTAGTTGGAGGACTTGGACAAGGGGCAAGCCACTTTGATTTAATTTCGAAAGTGACTCTCCTTGATCCAAAAACAGGAATCACGACAGAACTCCCAGAGCTTCCCTTTGCCACTTTTGCTCCAGCTGCAGAAACAATTGGAAACGAACTTTTTGTTTTCGGCGGAATGTTTAAGACAGGTGAAATGGCCTATGAGTATGTTTCTCACATCTACGGATACAATTTTGATTCACAGGAATGGAGACACACAGGACGCTACTTAAAAGAGAGCAAGGGGTTTGCTCAAGTCTTTAAGTATGACAATAGAACGATTGGAGTGCTTGGTGGACACAGGTATTACCTGAATGAAGATAGGCCAGTTAATACTTTTGAGATCTTTAAGAAATAATCAGACAACTTAAAAGGCCTTCGCAATGAAGGCCTTACTCTTCATCTGGGAATCCAGCATTTTTTTAGCGGGAACTTCTTTACTCTTTTTGTAATTGCTATATTTCTTTTCAATTTTTTCGTAAGTCCCATTCTTTTTAATGACCACAAGCCCTTCATTAAACTTCTTCATGACAGACTCTGAACGAAAAGCGGCCTGGTAATGGTTTTCTTTAAAGAGCTTGAATAAAGCGATAGGTTGAGTGGTGTCAACTGAATCTTCTATTTGAGAATTAAAGTATTCAAAAATTCTTATGTCACCAATAGCGACATCTGCTCTGCCCTTATAGAGCTGAATGTTTCTAAGTTTTTGATCTGCAAATTCCCTATACTGAGGGTTCTCACTGCTCATTTTTGCAAACTCGCTCCCAAGGAGGTCACGAGAACGCTGAAAGCTGGTAATTGAATAATTCTTTAAATCAGAAATCGTTTTGATGTTTAAGTTTTTCTTTTTTAAAGCGATTGCATAGTTGTGATAAATGATAAAGGGCACTGAATTATAAGAATGAAGATTTTCATTCATATTCGTTATCGTGATGGCATCCAGCTCACCATTTAATAATTTCGATTTCAGCCTTTCGAGCGGTCCAAAAAAAGACTTAACTTCAAATCCGGCCGCATGAGCAGCTTCTCGAAAAATTTCTACCTCAAGTCCTGAGTCTTCTTTTTCAAAAACATAAGGAGGCTTGTTCATCCCAAAACCAACAGTCAAAGTTTTTTGAACTTCAGCTTGAAGTAGTGCCGAATGAAATAAGGCAAACGTCGATAGCAGGACCAAAAATGAGAGTTTCTTCATAAATGCCTTTGACCGGAATCAATTAATGTAAAGTAAGTTTATAGAATAATATTAACAAATTTTAAGCAAGGAAATATTTTTTTGGATTAAATCACGGCACTACACAGCAACGTTAAGGTGCTATTGCAAACTAAAAGGCCCTCGTTACAAGGGCCTTTTTTTATAATCCATATTTTTTAAAGAATTCTAGTATCAACGCCGTAGCATCCGGCCCTTTCGGGTCAAAGTAGGCCATCCCAGCAACTCCACCACTCCAAGCGTGCCCAAGGTCATTGATCATGTAACGTTCTATAAGTACATCTTTACTTGGATTAACCAGCGTGTACTTGTTGTACCCATATTTGCCATTTTTTCCTGCAACGAACTTCACGTCTTTTTCCAAGAAATAAGAAGTGTCGCGGGTTCCGTTATCAAGAAGGTCGTTGAAGATTTTAAATTCAGATTCAATTTGAAAAGCGTGTGCCGGGCTCATCAGCGGGCTCGCCATTCCGTGGAAGATAATGATCGGCATTTTAGAAGGGTGGTGCCCCGCTGAGCATGCATATCCTGTTTCTGCTGCAAGAGGTGCTGCGACTGAAGCTCCGTAAAGAACAACGTCAGCAAAATCTAATCCAGTAGTCGTGGCGTAGTATTGAGTTCCATCATGAGAAGCTAAGGCCTGGAAACGATCTGGAAAACAGTTTCCAAGGATGTTAACCATTGAAGCACCCGAACTCATGCCGGCCGCATACACGCGGTTTTTGTCGCCGTTGTATTTCTTTAATACTTCATCCAGCATTTCTACAATAACTTGTGGTTCACCATAACGGCTGTTGTTTGCCGGAAGAACCCAGTTCCAGCATTTATAAGAGTTATAAGCTGGATTTTGTTCAGGAAGAAGAACGATAAATTTTTCTTTGTCTGCCCATTCAGTGATGCGAGTTCCTTCAGCAAAGATAGCGGCATTTTGCTCGCATCCGTGAAGCATAACAACGACAGGGGCCTTTTCGTTTTTAGGAAGTCCTTTTGGAAGATAGACTTTATAGTTTCTCACGCCATAGATGCCAACGTAGCTGCCTTCTTTATAGTCGATGGCGTACGCTGTGCTAACTAGTGTTGCGAGTAATGTTAGTAAAATCGCGATTCTTGTCTTCAAAACAGTCTCCCGAAAACCTCTTAAAATGGTGCGGGCGCGATCTTATTTTAATGAATCTAAGAAGTCGAGGAAATCTGCTTATGCCACCTTTTTACACTCTGCTCCCAAGTCACGTGGCCTAAGCCAGCCTCAATAAGAATGTAATTTTTATAGCTATACATAATCATTCCAAAATAATAATGATACACCCGAAGGCCATCAACTTACCTTAATGACGGGATTTTTATGAAAATCAAACAAGCGTTTAGTGCCCTTTTCCTGACTCTTGCTTTTGCAAACCAGGCTTACGCCAATGCTGAAAGCTATATTCTCAAAATGGGAACAAACCGAGTTGTTTCATTTGAATTCACCAAGGCCAAAAATGCAAAACTTCCCACTCTTCTTTTTCTTCCAGGTGTAAAC
>CAXHHE010000040.1:0-14889 GCA_964016365.1 uncultured Bacteriovorax sp.
ACAGAAGCCTTCGTCGGCAGCGTCAGATGTGTATAAGAGACAGCTGAATTACACTGAAAATTAAGAGCAAAGGCTCCGCTTACTAGCGGAGCCCTATATACTGAACCACGGAACTTAACCCGGAATGATACTTCCCTTCAATGACTTCACGTTCAAGCTTCTCTAGTTTAATAACTTTTAATTCGGGCAGCTCTTCTCTAAGGACGTCAGTCGATAAAAGTAGATCCAAGCTTTTTGGTCCACCTGTCTCATACTTTAACTGCTCCTGTGAATAAGCTTCCATGATAAAGAGTCCTTCCCTCTTTAGGCCTTTAGTAATTTTTTGATGAACTTTGCGTCTTAAGTCAGAAGGCAAATGTCCAAAAATCGAAACAATGGCATCCCATTTATTCTCACCAAAATCATAATCTGTAAGATCAGCAGCATAAGCTTCAATAAGAAGATTTTGCGCTTTTGCTTTTTCCTTTATTTGATTGATTCCTATTTCGGATTGATCTACCGCTGTCACCTGAAAGCCTTGTTTACTTAAATAAAGGGCATTGCGTCCCTGACCTTCAGCAATACATAAAATGCTGGCCCCAGCTCTTAAAAGCTTTACCTGCTCCTTTAAAAACGCATTGACCTCTTCACCATAGACATCTTTTTCTAAAAAAAGTTCATTCCAAAAATCTTTATTCATAAAAACCTCTTGCCTCATCCTAACATTATAGATGAAGTTCATTCTTGCTTTCTTGGCCTCTTAATTGATACCCATTTGTTATCAATCCTAAAAAGTCTCATTATAAAAAGAGCATTCTTTTGGAAGCTTTTTAACTTTTTCCAGATAAGCAGACTTTAAGGCCTCCCAATTATAATCCTTGCTCCCTTCACTGGCCTCTTTGGTAAACCACCAATTTAGCTCTTCACCACATCCATCCCCGGCAGGAATGGGTTTCTGGGAAATACAAAGCGGGCTATCTAGAGGACATCTTAAACGGACGTGGATGTGATCATCATGGCCCCACCATGCCCTTAGTTTGTGTTGCTCATCTGCTGTAAGCTTTTGATCCTGACATAGTTTCTTTTTAAAAGCAGGATTAATAAAAATGCGCTCTACAGATTGGTCCTGAGCAAAGTACTTAATCATCTTTATCTGATCGGCCCCCAGCTCTTCCATAGGCTTCATATCTTCAGTCTCAAGCTCACGGAAGGATATAGTTGTATTGCCCGAAAGAACCTTAAACCAAACATCAACATCCAGCCCCGTTTGATGTGAATTATGCCCAGTTAAAGTAGGACCGCCACGAGATTGAGAAAGATCTCCGATCATGAGAGTTTTCTTTTCTTTAGCAAACTCCTCCGAGGCCTTTGTCAGAAGATTAATAAGATCAGGGTGTCCCCAATATCTTCCCCTCTTGGCCTGAGAGATAAGAAGTCCTTTTTCTTTTCCAGTAAATGTCTGAGCGCCTTTCAAACAACCTAGTGCGTATTCCCCAATCGCCTCACTCTTATCCTCTGTTGGAAGCCTGGTTGAAAGGCGTGAAGTGAAGTCGGGTAAATGAGAACAACTGGCGAGAAAACATAAACTCAATCCAAGAATCATAGATTTTTGCATAGACTATCCTGTAAATGGTATGAGTTTATTCTGTCACAACTCTAGAGCGGCATCAATGCTCGAATTCTTTGCAGCAGTTCTTTGCGCTCAGCTGGCGTCGGTATATACTTCTTTGAAATGTAGGGAGAAACCTCTTTTCTATCGAAGTAAAATTTTCCAGACTGAGGGGCCTTTTCGCTCAGTAAACACCAAATAATTGTATCGGCCCCTTCATATGCATTTCTGAGCCTATTTTTCATAAAACGATAAAAGCCTGGGAGAGCTTCTTTAAGTCCGTCGGTTCCAACCCATCCAGGGTGCATGCTCACAATAAAAAAATCGCCCCATTCTGGATTTTTTGCCAGCTCCTCTACTAACGTGATCTGTGCCCTCTTGACGTTGGCGTAAGTGTCGACCTTGTTATAATTCGGGTTATGAAACAAAGAATCCAAGCTGAGCTCTTTAAGATACATCCCGCCTGAACTCACCCAAACGACTCTGGCCCCTGCTTTAAGCTTGTGGAATTTTTTTAACCAATAGAGAAGATAATAATGTCCAAGAAGTTGAGAAGCGCACTGAAGCTCAATGCCCTTTTCATTCGTCGTCATCTTCTCTGGCATTCCTCCCGCATTAAAGACGATGCCTTCTAAAATCTCTGATTTTCTAGCGAATTCATAGACCTCTTGCCAGTCAGACATATCCAAAGAAATAAACTTGAGATTGTTGTTTTTTCTTTCTAGCTCGGCCCCTTTTTGTTGGTTGCGACCAGTGACAAAAACATGATGCCCTAATTCTGCCAGAGTCATGCCTGTCTGCTCACCAATCCCTCCAGTTCCTCCAGTAACCAAAATTTTTTGGGGATTTTTCACTGGAAAAAATGACTCATTAAATTTTTTCTGATGACGCTGAAATCCTGTTTTATCAAAAGAAAAGAATATTGTTTTATCTAAAAAAGAATTCCAATAATCTTCTTTGAAATACATTTTTATGCTCAAAGGAAAAAAAGCTGCCCAGAAGAGAAATTGAAACAAGAGGTATGTATTTTCTTTTTCCTGAGCAATGACAATCGCCCCTAATTTTGCAGCAGACCAATAAGACATAGCACCCCCAATTCCTCCGACAACCGAGATTAACCATGTAGACAAACTTTGAAACTTTTTAAAGATCACTTCATAGTAGAGTGGGAAAATAATCCACAAAGGTAAACTTTCGTAATGGTATGAACCTAAAACCGGAATATTAAACAAAAGAAGAAGGACATCATTAATCAAACCTGAAATCACAAAAAGCACGAGCAAAAATAAAAAACGCCCGGCACTTACTTTCGGACGAAACAAGAGATAGTCGCCGGCAAAAAGCACAAGAGCTATCAGGATAAAGAGAGTTAGTGGGATTGATTTTGAAAATAAAACCACTGCAAACCAGAAAAGCTGCAATAGAATGATTTTACCAATAATCATGTTGAGCTGACTTTCCTGCGGAAAGCTCCATACATTTTTCCAATTAATGGAATTTTTAACAAGAGTTCCTCTCCCACATCCCAATAATCCCTGTGGTAAACCACCTTTTGATTATTAAACTTAAAATGTGAGCTTCCATGAATGACTTGTTTTTTACCTTTAAAAGAGAATATAAAATTCCAGGTCACAAAGGCCTGGTTATCTTTTTCAATAATGTCAGAAAATTCAAAACATGGGTTTTGCATATTCTCAAACATGTCACTAAAGATCAGCGCGATTTTATCACTGCCTTTGACTTCATTAAAAGGGTCTTTAAAAAAGGCCTGGGAGTCATAATAATCATTAATATTGCCCAGAGTGCTTTCATCTAAATTGCCATACCATTTAAGAAGCCCTTCTAATGCGCTCATTTTCCTTCCTTCTTGGTCATGATCAATGTAACTTCACCTACACTGAATCCCCATTTTGTCATATAAGACCTGGCCAGCAATGTATTTTTATCCAACAGGAACATCCAGTCTTTAAAAGGAATGTGAAATGTCTTGTCTCCTACTGGAACATCAAGTGTATACTCGAAATAAAAAGTATTACCTGCCACTTCTCCATTTGCAACTCCAATAACATCTCCGGCCACGCCTTCGTATTTCCCGGGTGCAGTCTCAGTTAAACGCCAAACTCGTGTACTTTTTGTTTGATCAGAATACTCGAATTTTTCATTTAATGTACAAACATTACCTTCCCATGACGCCACGATGTCGACATTGAATCTCTTAATCACTTTGCCTGAACGATCTTGAACTATCCCTTGGGCATAAAGTTTACCGTCAAAAAAAGAGCGAAGGTTTAGCTCTGGCCTTTCGTCCTTATAATCTTGTAATGAATGATTAGAGCAGGAAAAAGTTAACAAGAGCATTACCCCCAATAAGAGTTTCATATATTTTTCCCCAGTAATTTATTTCTAAGATCAGGTGCGCTGGTTTTTTCACCAAGCCATATTTCAAGAAATTTCTTTGAAAAATTTAGATCGGCCAATTTTCCCAGTTCTTTATCTTTATTAAGAAAAAAAACAATGCCTTCTTTAGGATTAAAACTTGCTTTGATCGTGTCACCTTCTTGAACATCGGGAAAAATCTCCAGAAGTTTCGGTGTCCACTGTTTTAGTTGGTCGTCTGAAATGCCGGCATTTTTTAATTCTTTCACACTTTGAGTGACAATATCTTTTCCTTTAAAAGATCTGCTGTATTTGAGCTCTAAAGCAAAGGGCTTCTCGAATAGGTCATCTCCTGGATGTGCCCAAAGTCTCGCCTCATAAATATGAAGGAAAAGCCACTTATAGTCTCCTCTCCCACGCAATGGAAGATCGTCCTGGGCATTGACAGAAAATAATAAAATTCCAAAAAAATAAAAAAACAGGGCAATCTTTTTCACAACCCTCTCCTCAATTATTTAGTCAGATAAAATTGATAAACTCCAATTTTGCCGGCCTCAAAACCACCACGGCAGTAATTGAGATAAAATTTCCAGGTGCGGATAAATTTCTCGTCAAAACCATTCTTTTTAACTGCTTCAAGAGAAGACAAAAATTTTTCTTCCCACAATTTTAAAGTTTCCGCATAATCCAGACCAAACTCGATACTGCCGGTAATCTTAAAACCTTTTTGTTCAGATACTTTCTTGAAGATCTCTGGTGATGGAAGCATCCCGCCTGGAAAAATGTATTGCTGGATAAAATCAGTGCCTTTACGGTATGAAGAATAATCTTGGTCATTGATCGTGATTGTCTGGATGATCAGCTTCCCACCATCTTTTAGGGCAGACTGAAGCCTGCCGAAGTAGCCACTCCAATACTCTTCACCAATAGCTTCAAACATCTCGATAGAGACGATATGGTCATATTTCCCCTGGATATCGCGGTAATCCATGAGTTTCACAGTTGCGTAGTCTGCATATTTCTCTAAGCGGTCCTTGGCAAAATCATGCTGTTCTTTTGAAATGGTGATCCCTGTAACCTTAACACCTTTTTGGGCGGCATACTCCATGAAGCCTCCCCAACCACAGCCAACTTCCAGGATGTGATCTCCGGCCTTCAAGTTTAGTTGGTCAAGGATGTTTTGATATTTATTATTTTGGGCCTCTAAAAGACTTATATTCTTTTGTTTGAAAAGAGCACTTGAATAAGTCATGCTCGAATCTAACCACAATTTATAAAAATCATTACCCAGGTCATAGTGAGCATGAATATTCTTCTGGCTTCCTTTTTTTGAATTGCGATTTAACAGGTGCTTTAATCGGTAAAATAAGATTTTAAGAACTGAGCCTTTGATCACTCTTTCCAGTGATGCTTTATTTTCAATCCCAAACTTGATCAGGGTGTGAATATTGTCACATTCCCAAAGACCGGCGATGTACGTTTCACCGAGACCGATATCACCTTTTAAAAAAAGCTCTTCGCAAAATTTCCAGTTTAAAATGTGGATCGTGACATGTTCACCTTTATGTTTTCCCAAGTAGTTTAAGTATTCACCAGCTGGAGTTAAGATTGTCACTGATCCATATTCAATCTTCGACATCATTTCTAAAAAGAGCACAACCCAACTTGAAGCGGGAGTTTCCTTTGTTAAAATTGCGCTTTCCATATTACTCATAGGTCACCTCATCTTTACCTTTCACTGGCTTAGTATAAAATTTTATTTTTTTCAGATAAAGAAACAATGCTTGGACATGAATAAGCACCACAACGGCCATGGTATAAAAAGGGTACCTAACAAACAATTTTAAAAGGTTTTGATCATTAAGGCCCACTTCCTGACCAGAGATAGAAGTCATAAGCTGGAGCTTGTCATCAAAGTAATAATTGATCTTGACTCTATCCCTAGCTCTCAAATCAAATTCATACTTTCCTTTCACATCATAAAAGGGCGAGACATGAAAATATTTACTTAAATAATTGACCTTTTGCGCTGGATTATTCTTTAAAACATAGTTATGAGACTCACCAAATGTATTGTTTACTTCGCAAATAACAGCAAGCAATTTTTCTTGCTCATAACAAAACCAAAAGCTGACAGGATTAAATACGTACCCCATGACACGGGGAAAAGTTTGAAGAACGATTTTTCCTTGAAAGTTGTGAATACCCGACTTTTCCAAAATCTCTCTGGCCCATTCCGTAAGCGATGAACCATCGCGATGACCATGATCTTTTTCGTAAAAAGAAAAAAGATTAAACCTATTTACGCCAAAAAGTCTGGATTTAAGGGATCCCATTTCATCCAGAGAAAACTTCAGATAAAAACCGGTATAGAGAAACTCATTTACCCTGGGTAAAAACCTTTTATGATAAATTTTCGCCCGGTATAATGCTTTCATAAAATTTCTAATTGTTCGCTTTTTTTATTCTCATTTCTCAAAAAAGCATTGATTGCTTCTTTAGTGCTTAGAATACCGTCCTCATGAAAACCGTAGCGCATCCAGGCACCTGAAAAATACACATTATTTCTTCCCTGCATTTTTTTCATTTGCTCCTGCCCCTCAACAGCGTCGGCAGAAAATAACGGGTGTTCATATTGGATAACTTCAACTGTCTTCTCTTTTTTTATAGGGACAGATGGATTCAAAGTCACAATGACAGCTTTCTTAGTGACCAGCTCCTGTAGTTTGTTTATCAGATAACTAACTGACACTGCTTCCGAAGAATCTTCTTGTTTAGCAGATAAATAATTCCATGCAGACCACACGGATTTCTTTTTAGGAAGAATGCTCTCGTCCATATGTAAAACGGCCGTATTAGGCTGATAGAGAAATTTCTGCAGACATGCCACAACATCTTTTTCTGAATCTTTCAAAATATCCAATGTCTGCGGAGGATGAGTGCAAAAGAAACAGTAATCAAACGACTCTTCTCTCTTTGCCGTTTTAACGATTAACTGGCCGGCTTCTTTGTGCACGGATAAAACAGCTTCGTTCAAATACTTCCTCTCAATACCTGAGAGCGCTTTTTGCACATAGGTCTTGCATCCATTGACAACTGTTTTCCATTGAGGACGATCAAAAATCTGCAACAGTCCATGATTCTGACAAAAAGTTAAAAATGTATAGGCCGGAAAATCCAACATTTTTGTCGTTGGCGACGACCAGATACAGCCTCCCATTGGAAGCAAATACCAGTCTTGAAAATCCTGAGAATAACCTTTTTCAACTAAAAGTTCTCCAAGGCTCAGGCGCCCTCTTCGTTTTGATTCTTCTAAATACGCTTGCGCATTTTTATTAAAACGCAGAACTTCTTTAAGGAAAGAATAAAAGCGTGGTCGAAAAATATTTTTAGTCTGAGCAAAAACAGTCATCAAATTAGAACCTGCCCAGATCAGGTTATCACTTAAGCGCATAACACTAAAACTCATCTCACTAGGATGGGTCTCAATTTCTAATTCATCAAAAAAATTTATTAGGTTAGGATAGGTGCGGTTGTTGTGGACTAAAAAACCTGTATCGATGTGATGAAGGGTTCCATCAATATTAACATCTCTTGTATTGGTGTGACCACCGAAGTAAGATCCCGCTTCAAAAAGCGAGACTTCATACCCTAACTTATTGAGGTAGTATGCCGCCGAAACACCTGAAATTCCCGAACCTATAATTGCAACTTTTTTCATATGATGAGGATAGGCCATCACCAAGCTCTAAGCAATGAGATCAGGGGTAGACAATTGTTCGACCGACCTAAAAGGCTATTAACAAGTCCATTCCAGATAGTTAATTTAATCCTGTTGAAAACTATTTCTTTAGGGAGGCTTCATGAAATCTTTAATTGCTATTTTAATGTTATTTTCATTTTCTACATGGGCTCACGACGCTCTACCGACAGCTTCATATGTTGATGTAAAAGAGTACGTCGGGAAATGGTATGCAGTCACTGCTTTACCTCAAATTTTTACGAGAAACTGTGTTGCACAAACTGCTGATTATGCCATTAAGGATGAGAAAACAATTTCTGTTCTCAACACTTGTATTAAGAAGAACGGGGCAACAAAGACAATTAAAGGGCAGGCCGTTGTTATCAATCCTGTTACCAATTCAGAACTCATTGTTACGTTTGATAATTTCTGGACTAAACTTTTCAAAGTTAAAGGCGATTACAATATCATCAAAATCGATGAATCATACTCAACAGTTCTTGTAGGGTCTAAAGATCGCAAGTCGCTTTGGATTCTTTCTCGCACTCCTTATGTGGATGAGGCAGTAAAGAAAGAATACTTAGATTATGCTAAAAAACTGAAGTTCGACACGTCGAAGGTCGTCGACTCTCACTTCTAGAATAAGTAGGGGCCCGGCCGTCTTTCGCCGGGCCTTTGTCATATCAAAGAGTTACCCTACTTTCATCCTCTCCTCTACCAATGTAATTCTTACCTTTCCCAGGCATATTCAATATTCACAATGCATTCGAAGTGATATTGACTGAGGCTATGCAAATCAACGTACGTTTTTTAGACAATCTCAAAGTAGAAGCAAAGTTCGACGACTATAGCCTGGTTGCTGACCAGCCTATTCGTTATAAAGGCGATGGGACAGCACCAAGTCCATTCGATTACTTCTTAGCTTCAAGTGCAATGTGTGCTGCTTATTTCGTGAAGGTGTATTGTGCCGCTCGCAGTATTCCAACAGATGACATTCGCATCACTCAAAACAATATCGTCGATCCGGAAAACAGATATAAGCAAACATGGACGATTGATGTCGAACTTCCAGAGTCCATTTCAGAACACGACCGCGAAGGGATTTTAAAATCCATTGATCGCTGTACAGTAAAAAAAGTTATTCAACAGACTCCAGAATTCATTATCAAAACCCATAACGTTCTTGGAAAAGATGATGCTGGTCTGATGTATAATCACAATACAGCTTCAGATGCTAAAACGATGATCCTTGGAAAGGATTGCTCACTTGAAGAGACTATCCAAAATATGTCGGCGATTATCGCTGCCCTTGGGATTAAAATTGAAATTGCTTCATGGAGAAATCCCGTTCCCCATGTTTGGTCAGTTCACGTTCGCGATGCTGATTCTCCAATGTGTTTTACAAACGGTAAGGGAGCTTCAAAAGATGCGGCCCTGGCCTCTGCTCTTGGGGAATACCTTGAGCGCATTAGCAATAACTACCTTTACAACGACTACTACCTTGGTGAGGAAATCGCTCAAGGTGATTTCGTTCATTATCCTTCTGAGAAATGGTTTAAGCCAGGAGCAAAAGATGCTCTTCCAAAAGGCTTAATGGATGATTATCTCCTAAGTATCTACAACCCAGAGGGCGAACTAAAATCATCTCACTTAATTGATACAAACTCTGGAAACGCGAAACGCGGAATTTGTGCGATTCCATACGAAAGACAATCAGACAAAGAAATTGTTTATATTCCTGCAAACCTGATTGGAAACCTTTTCGTTAGTAACGGAATGAGTGCGGGAAATACAAAATATGAAGCGCGCGTTCAGTGTCTTTCAGAAATTTTTGAACGAGCGGTTAAAAACCAGATTATCCTGGAAGAAATCACACTTCCTGATGTTCCGGCCGATGTTCTGGCAAAATACCCAAAAATCGTTGAAGGAATCAAGAAGCTCGAAGCAGAAGGATTCCCAATTGTCGTCAAAGACGCCTCGCTTGGCGGGAAATTCCCTGTCATGTGTGTGACTTTAATGAATCCAAAAAATGGCGGAGTCTTCGCCTCATTTGGAGCTCACCCGAAGTTTGAAGTCGCTCTCGAGAGAAGCTTAACTGAACTTCTTCAAGGAAGAAGCTTTGAAGGTTTCAATGTTCTTGCCTCTCCGACTTTTAACCAAAGTGCAGTGACAGAACACAACAACATCATTGATCATTTTATTGATTCAACTGGTGTTATTTCATGGAAGTTCTTCAGCGAGAAATTTGATTATGATTTTTCTCACTGGGATTTCTCTGGCTCAACGGAAGACGAATACAATTACCTGATGGATATTTTAAACCAATTGGAAAAAGAAGTTTACATCGCCGACTTTGAAGAGCTTGGGGTAAAAGCTTGTCGTATCTTAGTTCCTGACTACTCTGAAATTTATCTTCCAGAAGACCTGATTTGGGACAACCACAACAAGGCCCTAAATTTTAGATCAGATATCTTAAACCTTCACTCCCTGGATGATAAGGCCCTTACAAAGCTTGTTAAAAAACTTGAAGAAAGCGAACTTGATAACTACACAAAAATTTCTGAATTAATCGGAATTGCTTTTGATGAAAATACAACGTGGGGACAGCTGGATATCGGTGAATTGAAATGCCTTTCACTTCTGGCACTTAAACGTTTTGAAGAGGCTAAAGAATATGTCGAAATGTTCATGAGTTTCAACGACAACTCTGCTGCACGAAGAAGTTTCTATCAGGCCCTTAATGCACTCTTAGATATTGAACTAGATGAAGAATTTGAAATCGCTGACTATCTTCCAAATATGACGAGAATGTTTGGAGCAGAAGTGATGAAAAATGCCGTCGGAACTGTCACTGGTGAAGTAAGGTTCTTTGGGCTGCCAAAGACTAACTCTGAACTAGAAGGTCTCGATAAACATTTAAGACTTATTGAGAGCTATAAAAAGCTTCAAAAGGCCAAAAGACAATACGCTTCTAAATAAGAGAAAACTACACCTAACAATCTGGGACATTGTCACACATATTGTGTAATTTTGTTCCGGATTCTTCATAAATACGGCCTAATGTTGTACGTTTATCATTCACATTTGTGTACAAAAGAAGAAAAAGAGACAATGAAAAACTCTAAGTTTCAGCAGTATATTGCTAATGAATTTGAGAGACGCAAAAAGATCAATCCGCGTTACTCGCTACGTGCTTTTGCCCAACACCTCAACATTCAGGCTTCTTTACTCTCTCGTATTTTGAGAGGAAAAATTCCTTTAACTGAAAAGGCACTCAATCGTTTTTGTGAGCCTCTAAATATCGGCCAAGCCGAGTATAAGGCCTTCAGCCGAGAAATCCACGACGAAAAAGTTTCACGTGGATTAAAAGACCCGAATGAAGTTGTTCGTGAAATAAACTTAGATGAATTTAAGTTTATTCAGGACTGGTACCATTTCGTTATCCTCGAACTTGTCACTCTGCCTGATTTTCAGCCGAATCCGGAATGGATCGCTAAAAGAATCAATATCAGTAAAGTTGAAGCCCAGATGGCGCTTAAGCGACTGATGGATATCGGAGAATTAGAAAAAAATTCAAACGGAGAACTCGTCCCTACTCATAAGACCAGCATCCTCATGGAGCAAGGGCTTACCAATGCCGCCTTTAAGCAACGTCAAAAACAAGTGCTTAAGAAGGCCATTGAGGCCATGGATCTTATTCCGATTGAGCAACGTGATCAAAGCGCGATGACTATCCCGGTTGATCAAAACTTAATGCCAGAAATCAAAGAGCGAATCAAAAAATTTCGTCGCTCGCTGGCCACTTATATCGAAAAAAACAACCAAGACGCAGACAGTGTTTACGAACTCTCAATTTCATTCTTTCCATGGACTCAAAAATGAAATTAACTACTCTTCTATTCTGTTTAACTCTTTTATCATCTCCTGCTTACGCTTGGAGAGAAAGCCATGGTGGTGATTCAATTGTGGCCGACTTCATCGGCAGAACAAATGACATGGTCAAAGCAAGAGCATCTATTAAAGATAGAGAAATTAAGAAAAACCTGGAAAACATGGCCAATCTTCGCTCAAGCATCCTTGTTGTGACCATGGACCGTGTCCATGATGAGCAAGGCAATGAAGTCCCTGCTCTTACTACGTGCTATTGGCAAGAACATGATGGACGTATGGTATGTAACATTGCCATTAATCGCTATAATTACTTGTCTCTGGAAAGAGATAGTTCACAAATAAACATCTGGAACAAAGAAGAAGTTATTGTAGATGAGTTCTCAAAAATTCTTAACATACCGGAAAAATCAAAACGAAAACTTCTAAAGGAATTACAAAAACTTAACAGAGGAGAAGAAAAAATCACCTCTAAAGAAACTTTTGAAGATTCCATTCAGGAAGAGACGGTAAAGGATTTTATCAAAACTACTCATGCTCTTCTTGAAGATTTAAAGATGATTCAAGATCCTTCAATTCAAAAAATTCACAATAAGATACTCAACGCTGTTTCCAAAACAGAATACGTAGCCTACAAAAGTGTGCATCTTGATAATATCGAAAAAGATGCTGTCAACACATGCCTTACTGTGGTTAACACTGAATTTGCCTGCACTATTATCATCAATGGTCCGAGATGGGCCCAGTATAATGCGACTCTTACAAACCAGGCCGAAAGAAAAAAAGAGCAACTGGTTCTTCATGAATTCCTTGCAGTCATTCAAGAGAATGACAGAGATTATTCTCTATCTGAAAAGATCATGAAAATGCTGGAAAAGATCAGAGCAAAAAGATAATTAAAATGATCATCATTTCGTGATAAACGGATAATTTGTAACACCCTCTCTGCTAATATATTAATAAAGGAATTTATTATATGTTAAACAGAGTTAGTGCTGCTTTTGTATGTAAAAAAAATAGTAAGCCCGATCTATACAGAACACCACCCACATTCCATCAATAATGGTCATGTTTTGTGACAACGGCCTTATTTGGAACAATTTTGAAATGAATTCAAAGCACTGATTCTATACACAAAAACAAAGATATAATTAAAAAACCTGTCTTATTATCCAAAAGCAGGCTATGGTTTGCTTGTTAAATATCGTTCGTTATTATTAGACCCCGCCTTGTTCTTCTAAAATCCAACTTTAATTAATTCAAAACGCCGTACTATTGCGGCCATTAAATTGGAGTCTTTATGACAAAAAAATTATTCGTGGGTAACCTCAATTTCTCAACTACATCAGATAACCTGATTAACGCATTTTCTGATTTTGGCAATGTCCAGGAAGTGAAAGTTATTATCGACAATATGACTAACAGAAGCAGAGGGTTCGCTTTCATTAATATGGAAACTGAATCTGAAGCTCAAAGAGCAATCTCTCACCTCAATGGAAGTGAGCTTGATGGAAGAAGTATTGTTGTGTCTGTTGCAAAAGAATTAGCACCTAGAACAACATCATTTTCTAAAAAGTGGTAGTGACCAAAGCGACGAGCGTTAAGGCGACGCTCACTCGCGACAATTTTCTTTTGCCATCCAATATGGATTCAAGAAAACATTCTCAGGAGCTCGACAGGCTCCTGGGATTCAATACACTCAAAATTGAAAGTAAACTCAAAAAACATTTTCAACATTATGCTCTAGAGAACTCTGATGCGTCGAAACGCCCTTATAAAATCAATCGCGAAAGTTGGATTGGTTTAGACCCCCATCACCTACTGACTCCTTATGGTGAAGTCGCTTCCCTTTTTGAGAAGATCGAACACAAAAGTATAAAAACAGTTACTGATCTTGGCTGCGCTTATGGAAGGGTTGGAATTGTGTCGGCCTTCTATTTTCCAGACGTCTCATTTATTGGGTACGAGCTTGTCTCCAAAAGAATCAAAGAGGCCCAAAGAGTTTATGAAACATTAAAACTTAAAAATTACAGATTGATCGAAGATGATATCCTCTTGGAAGATTTTAATCTCCCTGAATCATGTATCTATTTTATTTATGATTTTGGCAGAGTGAGTGACTTAAAAAAAATTCTTAATAAGCTTATTGAAAGAATGCAGACAAACGAGCTGATCATCATTGCCCGCGGAGAGGAAATCCAGAGTTTGATGACTAAATTTTATAAAGAATTTAAAAAAGAGAATACTGTAAGGGAGAAATCATTTCTCATTTATACCCATCAGCTTAACGAATAAAAAAAAGGCGATTTCTCGCCCCTTCTTTATGAATCTTTTCTAACAACAGAACATTTTAAATAAATCGATCCGTATCCATCAACTTTACATGAAATATCGTGCCCATCGATTGGATCATCCAATAAGCGGATACTTTTTACTTTCGTTCCAGACTTTAGCGTATCGCCGCCCACTTTCAGGTCTTTGACAGTTCTAACAGTGTCGCCATTTTGTAACTGGACACCATTGGCATCTAAAAATTTAGGGCCCGCAACAACTTCTTCAGTTTTTTCTTCGGCCGCTAGAGTCCACTCGTGTGCACATTCTGGGCAGATCCACAGGTTCCCATCTGGGTATCCGTATGGCGAGTTGCATTTTGGGCAAGTTTGAGCGTCATCTGACATGGTCGGTCCTTTTATGAATTGAATATCTTTATAAGGATATTTTGCATCATGACAGACCAAATTGTCCATTCCTCTGTCTAAAAGCTATTAATTATCATGTAATTTATTTAAATAGGCCCCCCTTTGCACTATCATAAAGCCTAGAGGGTTATCATGAGTTCTATTTTGTCTTTTGCTTTACTCTTTATTCTATCAAGCACTCCTGCTTCAATGGCATCGCCATCGGCCCCCCTCACAATTATTACAGAAGAATGGCCGCCCTATAACTACACTGAAAATAACATCCTCACAGGATTTTCAACCGAACTTGTTCAATTGATAATGAAGGACTTAAATATCACGGACAAGATCACAGTTCTTCCCGGGCCTCGGGCCATAAAAGTTCTTGAAAAATCCAAACGCGTTCTCTTTTTCTCCATGATCATGACGCCAGAGAGAAAACCTCTCTATAAGTGGATTGGTCCTTTTGGTGAGCAGGCCATCTATTTTTATAAAAAGAAAGGAAGCACTTTAAAAATCAATTCTCTTGAAGACGCAAAAAAAGTTAAATCAGTCTGTGCCCGTGAATCTCTGTCTCTTATACACATCTGACGCTGCCGACGAAGGCTTCTGTGTAG
>CAXHHE010000041.1:0-14795 GCA_964016365.1 uncultured Bacteriovorax sp.
AATTGGGCAGAAGAAATTTTAAAATCAAAACCAGCTCCAAAAGAAGCTGGGGCCTCAGCTCCAAAAACTGAAAAAGTTCAGGACGGATTTGCCCGCGCGATTATCCGTGCAGCTAAAGAAGGTCTTCCAGTTTTCTCAATCTCATCTGATCTTCAGAGTTCAACAGGGATTAAAGCTTTCCATAAAGAATTCCCAGATCGTTATATCGATGTAGGGATTGCAGAAGCAAACATGGTTTCATCTGCTATTGGTTTATCAAAAGTTGGCTTAATTCCAATCGTGGATACTTTCGCTCAATTCGGGATCACAAAAGGAAACCTTCCATTCATTATGGCCGGTCTTTCTCAAGCACCAGTGATCGCCCTATTCTCGCACACTGGATTTCAGGATGCAGCTGACGGTGCTTCTCATCAAGCGACAACATACTTTGCCGCTCTTTCTTCAATCCCACACATGAACGTGGTGAATTGCTCTTCTTCAAGTGAAGCTGAAGCTCTGATGTACGACTGCCTAGTTAATTTCGCCAAAGACCGCGAAGCTGGAAAAACTCCAAACTCTACTGTTTTCTTCTTAGGAAGAGAAAATCACCCGGTAAGCTACGTGGATGGAATGAAGTACACTTGGAACAAGGCCAATATCTTAACTGAAGGATCTGACGTTACAATCGTGGCGGCAGGGCCAATGGTTGGAAAAGCATTGAGCGCTCAAAAGCTTCTTGCTGATAAAGGTGTTAAAGCGACAGTTATCAACAACTCATTCATTAACCATGTTGATGTTGAAACATTAAAGTCTTCTCTTGCAAAAACAAACGGTAAACTTATCACAATTGAAGATCACCAGGTTCTAGGTGGAATGGGATCAATGATCCTTCACGCTCTTCATACTAATGGTGTTCAATTTAATGCTAAGACTCTAGGGATTGGCGGAGAATTTGGCCAGTCTGCTTATAAAGCAGACCAGCTTTATGCTCGTTTTGATCTAAGTGCTGAAGGAATTGTTAAAGCTTATAACTCCCTTAACTAAAAGGGAGTTATAGCACTTAGCCAGATTTGTCTGACTGAAGAAAATTGTTTTGCATTCGTTGCACTTGAACAAAGAGAGTAACGAATGCGGTCTTTTTCCACTCCAAAAAATTTCTTACCCGCTTGTGTCGTTGAAGTGATAATTGAAACCGCTTCAGTGCTCACAAGCGATTTATCCTTGTTAAGCTTCGCAATCTCAATACGATCATAACCTTCACTGATTAACAGGTTCAGGCGAAGAAAGTTATTTCCGCTTGTGATTTGATTTGAAACAGCGCCATTCTTGGCAAAAGCATCACAGAAAGGCTTCATCACACCTGATTGGTCAGTGATGACGTCTCTAAAGAAATTCGTTTTTGTCGAAACATATTCAAAATCAGTTGTACTCGTATTTGAAATCGCCGCTGTAAACTCTGCTACAGTCGATGGATTAACCGCTCCACACTCTCTGCCCTCACCTCTAAAGCGGAATTGCTCCTGCATATTTGTAATCGTCTCAAAAAGTTCGCGCTTGTTTTTTAAAGCGGCACAAATTCTTTTTCCGATCACAACTTCTGAATCAGTGAAGTTTCTTTCAGATGAAACAACAATCGGTTGATTTCCCTGATCTGGTTTATCATCAATTTTCTGATCCATTTTACAGCTAACAGACATAAGCATGGCGAACGCCACAACCAAAGTTAGTTTCATTTTTTACCTTCCTTAGTAATTCTCAATGAAAAGAGTATCGAATCCGTAATAATCTAAGGATAGGTTAATAGATGGCCTTGATTTAAGCAAATAAGTAGAGAGAAAACCCACTAACATTTTCTTAAGGCTCATGAAGGCTTCATTTTCAAACGAGACAAGGGGCCAGTTGGGAACTTGATAGAATGTATTCATAACCAAAAAATCCTTTTTCATGGTTTGAGCGACTAGCATTTCTACCACAAGGATTTTTGATTGAATGTTAAGATTTCCTAAAAATCACCAGGAGCACATTGCAGACATGTAAGCCCCATTTTTCTCCAGCGTTCAACGACGCTTTTTCGGTCATCTACGACGAATAATACCTGAGCGTGATTCTCAATTTCATTCCTGTACAACTCTTCTTTCACATCAGAGTCTTCACGGAAATCGTTTGCGGCCCTCATGTATAGTCCGTCATGCTGAACGTTATGACGCTTAAGCCATGCATCCGTCATCCCACGAAAGTTCTCATCTCTTCCGGTTACAAAGTACACACGGTATCCGCGGGCCTTCATGGCCGCGATAAGTTCAATACACCAGAAATAGGATTCATCCTGATCCATCGCCTCGTTAAAGGCCTTCCAATTTTTTGGTTTGCTCTTTACGTGGTGAACACGGTGTTCAACGTTGCAAAGAGTTCCGTCTAAATCCACCAGAATGGCATTGTACTTACTCAAACTAAAATCTCCAGAACTTATTAAATTCCTCTTTATAAAAATATAAAAGAGCAATACACATACCGATATTCAAACCGCCCAGTATGGCCATGATCAGAGAAAGAGAAAACTTCTGTTGGTGAAACAACATTAGAAGAATTGAAACACTTACCATTGCCAGAGCATTGATGATGTTATTGCCGGCCACAATGCGCGACAGTTCGCTGTCTTTAGTCACTCTTTGAAGTTCAGCAAACTGGGGAACAGTAAACATTCCACCAAACAGAGAGAGAAGAAATAAATCGACAATCGTTCTTGCGCTCATGTTAAGAGCAAAAAAATCTTTGATCCCAATATTTTGAGTCAGGCTCAAAAGAAAACTTTGTCTTGAAGCAATTTTAATAACGTAAGATAAATCAAAAATCACCAGAGTCATTGCCACTAAACTCATCGGGATGACCCAACGTCTCACTCTTCCCTTCGTTACCTTCTCCAGGATAAAAGGACCAAGACCCATTCCAATAGTGAAAGTAAAAAGCATCATTGTCGCCACTGCTTCACTTCCATGGAAAACATCTTTGGCCACTAAAGGCAGAAGCGATAAAAGCCCTGCTCCCATAAACCAAAACCAAGAAAGACCCACAATCAATAGCGCTGTCATTGGATTTTTAAAAACCAGTTTTAAAATATCTCTCGTCGACGTAAAAAAATTCCAGTCAACTTTGATCTGGCGGTCTACATCGTTTATCTCGTTAGGGTCTTTTTGCAGTGGAAGTTTTTTCGCATAATAAAGCCCGAGGTAAGCAATAATTAAAAGCACCGCAATTAGAGGCCAGTAATTGTCTCCGAGGCTCGCTGCGATTCCACCAATAATTGTTCCCAATAAAATGGCCACAAACGTTCCGGAACTCACCATAGCGTTAGCGAAGATCAGTTGTTCTTTAGGTGCGTAGTGCGGGATGAGTGAGTATTTGATTGGTCCAAAAAAAGTCGATTGCAGTCCCAGTAAAAAAAGCACTAAAAGCATGATGTAGTAATTATCCATCATGAGCCCCAGGGCCCCAAGAATGGCAATCCCTACTTCTGCTTCTTTGATACGATAAGAGAGCCAGACTTTGTCCAAGCGGTCAGCTAGTTGTCCACTGGTCGCTGAAACTAAAAAGAATGGAAGGATAAAGACACCACCACATAAGGCAACCATTGAAGCTGAATTCACTCCAAAAAGGCTGATGTTTTTATAAGTGATCAGGATGACCAGGGCACTTTTAAAAAGGTTGTCGTTAAGTGCACCGTAGAGCTGCGTCCAAAAAAGCGCATTGAGTTCTTTTGAAATTTTTCTCATGCACTTATGTTGATCAATTAATACTTAATTGTCACGCCTAAAACGTGATAGTTCTCGTAAGGATTGCCGGAAACTTCGCCGAATTTTTTATCCATTGAAGTTCTATGACGTTCGATGCCAATAAAAGGCTTGATAGTGACTTTTCTAAATTTTTTCTCAGCAGAAAGCATGATTCCACCTTCTGCCGATGGCCCCATAAAGCCCGTTCCCGCTTGAACCCAAGTCGAAAGGGCGAGCCATGGAACTGATGAGTGCGAAAGTTTATTCTCGGCCTTGGCGGCCAATTCCATCGACATATTTCCAGAGAAATCCACGCTCGCCCCTGCCTTGGCCTCTAGGCGCGTCTGGCATTTCCAGTTGCCGATATTTTTAATCCATTCTTTTCCGAGACCTCCCATGATGGTCACAGTGTTTTTGTCTGGCTCTTCGTTTAAGTACTTGTACTGAATAACATTCATTCCCATTTGTTTTTTATTAAATGTATGCCACCACTCCTGAACCCCACGGCTTAAATTTCCATCGTCAGTTTCGTTGGTGAATTTAAACTCTCCGATCCAGTAAGATTTTTCAGTCTCTGATTTTTTTAAATTTTTATCCAGGCGCAAATCAAGCGTGTTGACTTCGCGAAAATTCAAATAATATTTTCCATCGGGTGTTTTTCTATAACCATCAACCTTACTGAATTTTCCAAAGCCTGTTGAATCCAGCTTGAGACTAAGCTCACCTTCGGTTCCAATCAAACTGTAGTTTAAACCGCCGTTAAATGTTCTTCCGCGGTCATCGCCATCAAGTGAGCGGGCCTTATCACCCATTTTCTGAAGGCCCCCATGCAAGAAATTGTCGTTACCTGTGTTGATAGTTAATTCAGAATCGTACTCACCAATCAGTGATTCAAGAAGCGATGGATCCTTAATTTGTCCGTCTTTAAGTTCACACAAACAAAAAATTTCCTGCCCTTGTGGTTTTTCTACCACCTTCTTTTCTTTCTCGCGTTTTTTGTCGCAGTCTTCTTCCGGGACTTTTGACATCACTTTTTTTGACTCTTCTAAAAAGTTAAAACTCACCGCCATCAGGTCTTTGTCAGAAGGAGGTAAAAATTCCTGTGCCAGAAGGGGTGTCGAAGAAAAAAATGTCAACCAAAGTGCTATTTTCATAGAGCACATATCGGTGTATATTGGGAGGAGATTAGTAAGTAAACCCGACCTCATAGAGAACTGACAATTATGAAACTTTACCACTACGTTCATTGCCCTTTTTGTGTCCGCGTCCGCATGGGATTTGGCTTACTTCATGTAACCTATGAATCTCACGTTACACCTTACGATGATGAGGCGACTCCTCTGAAGCTCACAGGAAAAAAGATGCTCCCGATCGTGGAGTTCGACGGGCGTGCGATGAATGAAAGTTTAGATATCTTAAAACTTAAGGATCCAAAGAATCTATTAAAGTGGGAAGAGCTAGCTAAAAATGAAGCTGTTTTAAACCCGCTTCTGGATAAAATCGGCTCCCCTGTTCACTCCCTGGCCATGCCTTACTGGATTTGGACTCCAGAGTTTGATGAGAACTCTCGTCGTTATTTCCAGACGAAAAAAGAAGTGAAGCGTGGGCCTTTTAAAGACCTGGTAAGAAATCAACAGACGTTTGCTGATAAATTGAATGCAGTGATCAGCACGGAGCTTTTAACGGAATTAAAACCGTTTTATAAGAGTTCAGAGCTGACTATTATGGACATTATGATCGCCGCCCACTTGTGGGGGATGTATGTGGTGCCGGAGTTTCAGTTTGATGTGAAAGTGCATGAGTATCTTCAGAGGGTGAAAAAGCTGACGAACTTCAACTACCACGAGGATTTCTGGCGTTAACTAGCTCTTAAAAAATGATTCTTAATTAACAGCGCCGCCTCTTCAATATCAAACGGCTTAAAGATCACCGCTTTCGGGTGAAATGAATTTAAAACTTCGCGCGAGTAATCCATGTACCCGGTAATGAAAAAGACCGGGATATCCCAATCTTTCCCACGCAGGTAAGTGACAAGCTCAGCCCCATTCATCTCCGGCATCGTGATGTCGGTGATCAGGCAGTCAATTTTCTTATTTTGATCGAGGATTTTTTTGGCCTCAACGCCGTTATGGGCGATCAAGACATTGAAGGACAAATCTTCCAGGCCTTCTTTAAAGACTTCCAGGAGGCCAGAATCGTCGTCGACAAGCAGAACAGTGGGTTTCACTTTATCCATAAAAAAAGTATAACATCGACTATTTAAAAAACGACTTAAAAATGTCCATGCAATAATTTTTTATTTGTCGTGCCCCTATCTTAACCATGTCGATTTTTTTTAAGGGATACTCATAGTCGCGGTCAGCGACAGCGTGTCCCAGGTTTCTCACCGCCGTCTTAACGATGGTATCCTTGAACATTTCAGTCTCTCCCATACTCTCAGGGAGCTGCTTTAAAAGGAGTGATCCACGGGCAAAGGCCCCCAGATTGTCTGAGACGAAGTAATTCTTTTGTACACACCAGACAACCCAGTCCTCTGGTCTTTTATTCGGACTCACCTTCATTTCAGATTCAATGTCTTTTAAAAGTTTCGCACGCAGCCCTTTATCCTGTGACTCCATCGACACCATAAGCCCGTCTGCCAGGGTGCTTGGTGACTTCATATAGGCTCCCGCCCCTACTAATAAGAAAGCGCGTTGGTCTTCTTTTGTCAGTGTTGATGAAAGACCGAAGTCATAGAGCTGAACTTTAATCTTGTTGTCTTCTTCAATTAAGACGATGCGGAAGTTCCCCTGGTGAAGATCGGCGTTCAAGAAACCACTCTTAAAAAGGGCCTCTTCAAACCACATTCTTACCATTTCCTCTGCCACGATCTTTTTTGTGGCTGTATCATCTAATTCAGCAAATTTTACACCACCACCGGCGAATTCCTGGATGTGCAGATTTGATTTTCCACCAGGAGGAAGATAAACCTCAGGCACGCGCATCTCCAGCATTTTAAATTTTGGCGAACCAGAAACTTTTACCGAACGGTTATAAACTTCAAAAGCTTTTTTCTGTCTGGCAACGGCCACACTCAAGTTCACTTCCTCATCAAGGAATTTCTCAACACTATCAATCAATGTCGACATGATCTTGATATCCTCAACTCCTTCTTTGGCAAAGAGAGCTTCGTTGTCTGGAACGAACTGACGAAGGATAGCGATATCTTCCTTACAACGTTTACCAACCCCCGGCTTTAAAAAGCGCAGGGCCACATCCACCTCTTTTTCATCATGCCAGATCTTTGCGCGGTTAACCTGGGCGATAGTCCCGGTCCCTAAAGGTTTTTTGATAATGTCCTTAACTTCAAATCCACCTTTATCTGTCTCAACTACTTCGCGCACTAAATGAATAGGAACTTCTTTACCTGAAGACTCTAAAATCCCCATGAGCTTAGAGAACTTATCTCCTACCCCTTGTTCTTTTCCAATCTGTTGCAAAACTTTCCCAAGCCCCGGCCCGGTGTTTTGGAAAACAATTTTCATCACTTCTTCTTCCGGAAGCTTCGCGCCCCCAGTGACTAGTTCTGACATGATGGTTTTAATCACGTCATCTGGCATCTTGTTGAAGTAATAATCCATGAATGTGACAACAAGCCTCAGTTGAGTGTTGTTCATATCGACGTGACCGCTTTTAGCAATCTCGCTTCCAATATGTCTGATTCTCGATTCGTGTTTATTAATTTTCTTTTCAATCGTACCAATGGCCTTAAGAATCTTCTCTTCATCTGAGCCATCGCTTTCAAGTAGTGTCTCGATTTCATTAAAGCTTGGGTGAAGATCAAAATTCTCCCCCATCACTTTCGTCACACCGGCCTGGTAGTTGGCCCCAAGCTTTTCTTTAGTTGGTTTATCAACACCTTTATAAAATTGAGACAGAAGAGAGAGACCTTGAATCAAATCGATCTTTACTTTTGGAGCAGGAAGAGAGTCAGCTTCTTTATTAAGGAAACGAAGCTCTTCTTTTAATGTCCAAAGTGGAGCCTTCTTGATTTCTTTAAACTCATTAATCCCCTGCTTTTCGTTTCTCATATTAGAGAGAATCAGCGGATAGACTTTATTGAAGTATTCAGAGGCTTCTTTATAGATTTTGATTTTGTAAGCATCATCGGCCGAGGTTGCTTCGATTAAATACTTAAGCAGGTTTTCCTGCACAGTCTGAATCTCTTGCTTTCTTGCCAGACTGATATTGCTTTCATAATAACTTTTGAGTTCCTCAATAATCTGATCGACTTCGGAAGCCGCAATTTCTCTACTCTGTTCATTGTCGACATGGGTTTTGGGCCAGTACGAACATGAAGAGGCCAGCATTGAGAGGATTAAAGTGACGAGGATAAAATTTATCTTATTTCTATTCATAAGTGTTTTATCGGTTATCCAGTATAAGACCTTATAAAAAGAGAGCTAAGGCATGAAAATAAAATAAAAAACGCCTACCTGTTCCAACTATCATGGGCTTGTGTAAAGTTTTCAGGTTACTTGAGAATTTTGCTCAAAAAGGTATGATGGCCAGGCTTTACACACAAAGGGAAAAATCATGAAAAAAATCATCTTAGCTTCACTTCTGGCCACGTCTGCACTTACTCACGCAAGCGACATCATTGTTTCAAAAGGTGTTAAATCTAACCTGAGAGACTTAATCGAAAAAGACTTAAACGTCCTGGATAATCTTAAGTTCAAAGGTGACACTTCTGCTGAAGATCTAAAGATTATCGGGCTTCGCAAGGTTGACACTAATTCAGCAACAGGCTGGTTATCAGAAAGAGTTAACTACGTTATCGAAGAAAACGCTTTCACACTTCCAAAACTTCTTATTAAGAAAGTTATCTCTGTTGAGAGATCTGGAGTTACATTTCCAAACCAGGACGTTCTTCCATATGGTCTTGCTAACAACATGATCAACGAAGAAGAAGAAAAAGGGATCACAGTAATGAGTAACATCGGTGCTGGTATCTATATGGGTGGTAAACAACAGAAGCAAGTTTACTCTCTAAAGATCTCAAGAGGTCTATTAAAGAAATCAATCAAAGCTGTTGTTGAATCTCCAAGAGTGGGAATCATCCAGATTGGTGAAGGTCTCTTCATGCCTCAGGTTAACCCTAACAAGACAAACAAAGAAGCTATCGCAAACTCTATCTACCGCCTTGGTGTTTTCTTCCACGAAGCACGCCACAGTGACGGTAATGGTGTAAGCCTTGGTTTCACTCACTCGAAATGTCCAGCTGGTCATAACCTTGAAGGGGCCTACGCTTGTGATGAAAACCTAAACGGACCTTATACTGTTGGCGCCATCTTTACTGCTGAAATGCTGAAAGCTTGTGGTGATCAGTGTTCAGAGCAAGAGAAGTCTGCTCTTTTAGCCGAGATCCTGGACTCTTACTCAAGAGTTGTTAAAATTAACAAAAAAGGCATCCCATCTACGCACTGGGATGCGACTCCAGAGAGTCTGTAAATCTAGAATAATCAAAGGCCTGGGTGATCCCGGGCCTTTTTATTTGAATCTACCGAGTTTTTTGCTAAAGTATTTTACCTGCCTCACCGACAAGCTTCATAGACCTTAAACTACTAAAGGAAAAACTTATGAAGGCGAATCTACTAATCCTGACATTATTAACAGTTGCAACAGTCTCTGTGCAGGCCAAGGAAGTTCTTTATACTGAAGGTGGAAAAGCATCATATGCTGCTTACCCGGTTTCAGATTATAAATTCCCTAATCAGCAAGTGGCAGTAACTGATAATGAGAAAGACATGAAGATTGCCAATCTTAATAAGCTGCTTGATCAGCAACAAAGACTGTATGAAGAAAAAATCTCATATCTTGAAGATGAGCTAAAAAAATCAAAAGATCGTTTAATTGAGAAATCAATTAATACTGATAAAATGACTGCTCTAACTGAAAAGCGTTATAGCGAAGAAACGGCTTACCTGAAAAAGGAGCTGGTTGCTAAGACGAGAACTGTTATGGAATACCAAAGACAACTTGAAAAGATGAAACCTGCAGAAGATATGAAAAACCTTATTAAGATTAATACTGAGCTTGCTCTAGAGCTTAGAAAATCAAACGACCAGCTGGCAATTATCCAACTTAAAGGCAATGAGGCCATTGCTCAAAAAGTTGAAGAAAAGGCGGTGACTGGCGGAAGAATGCCTGCAAGTGTCGGAAAATAAAATTTTAGCTTCGCAATCTTAAGGGCAGGTCATCCTGCCCTTTTTTTTTGCCACTTTTTCGGAATTTTCAAAGACTCTAAATTTTCTTTAAAATCGCCCTCAAACCCTCGTATCCCTTCACTTTTCTCCAAGTATCCCCGACTCCTATTGATGCTCTCACTCATTTCTCTAAAATAGGTTCAATCAACATTGGGATTTTGTCAGCTGCACGTTTTTGGACTTTAGAACAAAATCGCAACAATCAAAGAAAGAAACCATTATGAGAACAATCTCCATTCTGGCCTTTACGAGCTTTCTGGTTCTTTGGGGGGTCTATTTCTTCCTAAAAGACAACGATCGCTCACAAAAGGCACAAGTGACAAGCGCTGAAGTTCTTGATGAGAATCTTAAATCTGAAGGGAGTGTGCTTTCTGCTAAAAGAAAGCGCGACCTGGATAAAATCGGAGCCGTTATTAATGAGAACAACGTTCGCATTGACGACTCTACTCGCGAAGAGATCAAGACTGCCAAACAAGGGTACGAGACAAAAGAAGGTGTCAAAGAATTGCAGGCCATGCTGGAACAAAGTTATATGGACCGCAATAGCACCATCAAAGACATCAAGCGTATCCAGGACGCAATCATTGAGAAGAAAAACAAGTTAAAAGAAACTGTGACTAACACTGAAAAGTGGGACCCGCGTTTCGTGTACTACCTGATGATTCAGGAAAATTACACTTATCCGGAAATCAACATGATCAAATCGCTTGCTGAGAACGGTCTGAACATGGAAGAAATTGAATACATCAACGAGCTGATCCGCGAAGACTCTTTCATGGATAGAATCATGGCGTTTAAGTCTCAAGGAGACATCAGCCGTACAGTGGCTTCTTTCAAAAAGACAAAAAAGAAAGAAGTGGATGATTTCATCGACGACGTTAAAGATGGTCCGTCGATTGAAGATAAGTTAATTGAAATGAATTACAACCAAGATGAAAAAGAGGAAATGATCTATGGGAACAATCAATAATCAGGACCACACTATGCAAACAACTAAAAAAAGAATCCCGCTAGTCAGCTTACTATTGCGTGAAAAGAAATTCTTGATCAACAACGACTTCCAGATCCAATTCATGATCTCACTGTTGTTGATTTCGATTTGTTCAATGTCGGTAATCTATCTGGCAAATGATTACTTTTTCCACTCTTATATGCAGCGAGGAGAAGCTCTTAATCTTCCTCCTGATCACCCTTTCTTTTTAATGATTCACGAACAGAAACAATTTATGACAAACGTTTTCATAGTAGTGGCCCTAAGCATCTCGGGAATCGCTGGACTCTGGGGGCTCTTCTACTCACACAAGATCGCGGGGCCTTTATACCGTCTGCAACGTTATTTCACTCAGGCCGCTATGGAGAGTGCTCCGCTTAAACAAAAGATTTATTTCCGTGATGACGACTTTTTCCAGGAAGTACCGGAATCAATCAACAAGTATATTGATTCAATCGGTGCCGGTGGAACAGAAAAAACCATTGCCGGCACGACTGAAGATAATAATAAAGTGGCCTAAAAATTATAAGAATTACTCGACGTATTCAGAAAAATTCGACTTCAAGTTTTCAAGCTCAAGTTCATCAAATTCAATCGTGGTCGGTGATCCCCAAATGGGTCCCGGCCACGCTCTGTCTGTAGGGTATCTGGCAATGACATGGATGTGCAGCTGCTGAACGATATTCCCTAACGATCCGACATTTAATTTATGCGGCTGATAGTGTGACTTTAAAAACTCCGAGACAATCGAAATTTCTTCCATCAGCATGGTTTGTTCTTCATGGCTTAAATCTACCAACTCGATTGCGCCTGTCTTTCTTGGAACCAGGATGAACCACGGGTTCTCTTTATCGTTTTTTAAAAAGACAGTACTAAGACCCAAGTTTGCAATAAAAACTGAGTTCTGCTCAATAACTGGGTCAACTGTAAATCTGTTGGCGTTCATAAATCTCTTCCTAAGGCTGTAAACGAGTGATCATCCAATCGTTGTTTTGTTTTGTAAAAAGGAAACGGTCGTTAATACGATAATCTCCATAGACAAAAAATTCAAATTCATAAGGCTCAAAATAAAAGCCTCCCCACGTCGCGGGTAGTGGAATTTCCTTTCCATCGAATGCTTTAGTCGCTTCTTCCAGTTTTTTCATCAGAGCGTCTTTATCTGCAATCGGAGAACTCTGATCAGAGATATAAGAGGCCAGCTGGCTTTGTCTGTCGCGAGACTGAAAATAGCGGCGGGAACTGGCCTCATCCATTTTCTTGACGGTTCCTTGAATACGAACCTGACGCTTAGAAACGTGCCAGTAGAACAATAAACAAGCTTCATTGTTGGCCTCAAGCTCGCGCCCTTTCGTACTTTTATAGTTCGTATAAAAGGTCAGTTTTCCCCCTGAAAGGCCTTTAAACAGAACAGTTCTTGAATCTGGGCGGCCGTGAAAAGTATCAACCGTCGAGAGAGTCATTGCCTCTGGATTTTGTTCTACTTTCTTGGCATCATTGTACCAACTGGAAAATGATTCTAATGGATCTTTGTTTAGATAATAGTTGATTAGGTTATCCATATAATTCCTAAACTTTCTTAAGTTTAAATTAATTTTGGTAGTCTTCTCTTTACTCTACTTTATTCCGATAGATTAAAAAAAGAAAATAATATGAAAAGATTTAAAATCCTGATTGTTGAAGACGAAGAAATGCTGCTCGATTTATTCGAGATGCTGATCTCTAGCGAAGTCGATTGCGAGATCACAACTGCATCGAATGGACATGAAGCAATGGACATCCTGAATCAGGACAGCGATTTTCAATTAATCATTTCAGATTATAAAATGCCACGCGCTTCAGGTGGAGAGTTATACCACTTCAACTCTGTTCGTCAGAACATTCCTTTCTTTCTTTTCTCAGGTGGAGACCTGGAAGACTATCCGGAATTCGCTGAATTCTATAAGACAAATTCCAACAATCGTTTCTTCAATAAGCCTTTCAATGAAAAGCTACTTATCACTGAAATCAAGCGCCTCTATAATTCATAACCATTAGCGTTTCAAAGTGCTCCGTATAAGGGAACATATCGAAAATTTGTGCGCGTGAAATCGTGTAAGACTCTTTCATCATTTCATAATCGCGGGCCAGCGTTTCTGCATTACAGCTCGAGTATATAATCACTTTTGGGCCAAGCTCCAGCAGACTCTTCACAATATTTTCGTTGAGCCCTCTGCGTGGAGGATTCACTAAAATGGCTTCGTAGGAAGCCCCTTGGGTCTCTAAAAACTTCTCAACATCAAGGGCCTCAAAACCAATCTCACCCTTGATTTTATTTTTAACAACCGTGCTCTTGGCCGACTCAATTGCCTCTTTAGAAATCTCCACCCCGAATACACGCTGGGCATTTTGAGCTGCAAAGAATGAGAAGGCCCCTACGCCACAATATAGATCCAGAAACGACTGGAGCTTGTAATCGCGCACCACATCTCCAGCGGCCTTATAAAGCTTGCCGGCAATCTCCGGCGAAACTTGAAAAAAGCTTCTCGGTCCAAGACTTAAAGTCACATCACCAAAAACGTGAGTGATGTTTTGCTCGCTCGTGAGGACAATCTCTTCATCACCTTCAAGCACCGCTTTGTGTTCCGGTTGAATATTGGCCGTCACCACTTTGATCGCCGGGAACTTGATTAAGAGCTCTGCCGTCATTTTTCTTAAACGATCCAGCGATTCTTTTGAGCGCAGGACAAAACGCAGAAGAAACTCTTCTCGCCCTTCTGTCTTAGAAAGAATTAAGTATTTTAACTCTCCCTTTTTATCTGCCAGCGAGTAAGGTGGAATTTTAAATTGTTTTAACTCCAACTTTAAATGCGGCAGAAGTTCATTCATGCCTGGCATATGCAGAGGACATTCTTCCAGGTCTCTGAATTGGAGTGTACTGTCGTAAAAACCAAATTGAATATGATCTAACTCACCAAAGACTGCAAACTTTGCTTTATTTCGCGAACCTTCCGCTGCCAAAACGCCCACCGTCGGCATTAGTTCCAATTTTGTGCCTGAGAAAAGTGCTTTTAGCTTCTTTTCTTTAAGCGTCAGTGTCTCCTGATAGGAAAGATCCAGGAGTCCACAAGAACGGCAATGATTGGTCTTAAACCAACGACAGTCCATAATAATCCAATTGATTTCTTAAATGTTAAAAAGTAGCTTTATCATACCACACTTTAAAGGAAAATGACTTATGGCACTTACATTAATCGGCTCTTTCACTTCACCTTACGTTAGAAAAATCCGCCTGCTGCTATGGGAGGATAAGACCGTTGAATTCAGACCAGTGAATTACTTTGAAGAAGAAGGAAATAAATACTTAAAGGAGATCAATCCCTTCAACCAGCTTCCCATGATGCTGGATGGAGACCAACCGATCTATGACTCGCGCGTGATGTTTAATTACATTACAAAAAAGAAAGGTCTTAAGCCACTGACGATTGAAGAAGAGAACATTCTTTCGGCCATCGACACGACTCTTGCGAGCGCAGTAAATCTTTTTTCTCTAAGAAAAGGCGGCATTGATATCGACGCTGGCAACCACTACTTTATCGAGCGCCAAAAAGAGCGCCTGCCTTCCCTTTTAAACCTGATTACCCCATGGGCAAAAACTCAGGAGCCGGCAAAAGACTGGAACTTCCTGACGATGAGTCTTTACTCTCTGCTTTACTGGCTGGAGTTTAGAGAAATGTATGACATAAAAATACACCCTGATTTAGTAAACTTCATGGAGCGATTTAAAACTGTCTCTTATACACATCTGACGCTGCCGACGAAGGCTTCTGTGTA
>CAXHHE010000042.1:0-14729 GCA_964016365.1 uncultured Bacteriovorax sp.
ATAACTGAGCGTCTCGTGGGCTCGGAGATGTGTATAAGAGACAGCTTCTTCGCTGACCGATTTTTCTAGTAAATAAATTTGCAGGTTAAGTGCAGTCAGTGGAGTGCGCAGCTCATGAGAGGCAATAGAAAGAAAATCGTCGCGCATTTTCACTGAAGCCCTTGCCTCTTTATACAACTCACTGTTTTGAGTCGCAATTGCCTCTAGGGCAGCAGTTCTCTCCTGCACTTTTAACTCAAGGTCCTTGTGTGAAAGCCTCAAGTCTGAATATGATTTCTGTAGAAGATCGCCCATCCGGTTTACAGATTGATTCAGTTGCCCCAGCTCATCGCTTGAATCAACAACCAAGCGACGTTCAAAATTCCCTCGTCCAAACTCTGTCGTGATGTCATTGAGGTTTGATAAACCTTTAGAGATCGCCTTACTGGTAAAGAAAGTCAGAGTCAGACCAATACTTTCGACAGTGATAACCAGGATCACCAGGATCATAAAGATAAGTCTTTCCATCCAACGTGAGCCTTCACCTAATATTGATGAAAAAATTTCTTCAATTCTTGTAAGTTCGTTATTGATGCGAACAACATCATCGAGACACTTTTGCATCCTGACTTTATTAGTACCACCATCCAGCACCAACCCATAATACTCATCAACAGTGTTTCTCAATTCTACTAAAAGAGCATCACCTTCTTTCCAGGCCGATACAGCTTTAGCAATATAGCTGACTCGATTAAAACGCGTGAGCATATTGACGACAGGAGGAACATCATCAGGATGGATACGTCCTTGAACAAATCCGGCCAGAACTTTTTCCATATTCGGGTTTGGTTTCTCCAGCTCCAGTCTCGCAGCACGATCACCATCTGGAATTTTTAAAGCTTCATGAAAAGCGCGGTAGTCTGCTTCTTCTTTTGTCAGGGCAAAACGCTGAAAGCGATAAACAGCATTTTTTTGCGCCTTAGACCAACTGGCTTCACCGCCAACAAAGGCGCGAACAGCTGAAAGGTTCCCCATTGCAAAATGCAAAGTAAAAAGTTCGATAATAACCAGCGTGGCCATAATACCGACGACAAAATACAACTTCACTGAAATGGAAATATTCTTCCAGACGTTAAAAAGATTCTCTAATGGATGACTCTTTCCCAAAAAATTTTCTCAAAAGATTCTGATTCTTATAAAGCAAAAGTTTAGCACAAACTGTCGAAACGGAGTTAGCAATTAAATTATTTTTTTTTATTTGCCTCGAGTCATTTCCTTGTCATTAAATCTTTAGAAAACTACCCTCGCCACTAGATAATCAGTGTGGGATGTAATGAAAAAACTGCTTATAAATAAAGTTTTTTAAGATGCTCTACTGGCCATCTTTGTGACGGCCAGGCACCGAGGCTCACTTCCCGGTAATATCGCTACAATTTTTTGTGGACTCCTGGCCGTCTACTTTCTTATGGGAAAAATTCACGCTCGTTACTTCAGCATCTCCGCCTGGAAGAGTATTTAGAAAAATACCCGCCTGATAAGCGCGTGGTCTCAATAACCACTGAAACCTCTTACTACGATCCTCAAATCCTCGATTCTCAATTAAAGATTATGATTAAGGATGAAAGACAATATGAACTGTTGATGGAGTTAGGTTCAAACTCAAACATGATTGTCCCCATCAAGGCCCGTGAAAAAGTCAGAGGATCACTGGCCTTTATCGCTGGAAAAAATAAACCGAATTTTTCAGCTCAAGACCTCGCCCTGGCCGAAGACCTGGGAAGACGAGCGGGAATTGCCATCGAAAATGCAGCTACAGATGATGCTTAGAGGAGTTAATCCTGAAAGAGGTCTCACACCTCCACCGGAAAAACTAATGAAAGCACTGGTGAATTCAAGCAATCAGGTTAACCGACTCACTCTGCTCATAGAAGACTTGTTGGATGTTACCAGAATTGCCAGAGGCAAACTGATATATAACTTTGAAGATGTGAACCTCTCAAAACTGGTGCGTGAAGTGCTGTAACGTTTTAACGAAGAAATTCAATTCTCTAAATGCGAGCTGACTTTCGATTTAGAAGAATCAGTGATGGTTTACTGCGACCGCTATTGCATCGAACAGGTAACAGTTAACCTTCTTTCCAATGTCATAAAATACGGAGCTAATCAGTCGATTCATGCTGTCGTAAAACACGAAGTAGGCAAAGCCATCCTTATGATTCAAGATAAGGGAATGGGTATCCCTAAAGATATGCAAGCAAAGATTTTTGAAAGGTTTGAAAGAGCGATCTCAAGCACGAATATTAGTGGACTGGGTCTGGAACTTTATATTTCCAAACAAATCATCGATGCTCATCAGGGAACAATCGAAGTTGAAAGTGAACTGGGTAAAGGCTCAACCTTTAAAGTTTTCACTTCCAACCGGATTTTAATCATTATTCCTGAGTGCAGACAATACGCTTACTAAGCGGCTTGCCAAGATACTTACCATCTAGGTTTGAATAAAGTGTGTCGCCTTCTCTGTAGATTTTTGCCACAAACTGCCCGACTTTTGCTCCCATAAAATAAACATCGGCATCTGAAACGACAGCATCAGTCTCACATCTTGATTTAGAGTCGATTCTTACTTTAATTCCGACACGTGGAAGTTTTTCTTTTCTCGACTCCAGTTTTCCGTCTGTGCGGATAGCATCAGTTCTGTTTTCATCTGTATCATCATCAATATAGTGGATCTGATAGAAGTTCACATCGTCTTTCATATACTGTTCAACAATATACTCACCACGAATGTCTCTGATTTCTGACTTACATTTTGGATAGCGCCCTTCAAGGTTTGGGCAAGTTGTGCCAGCGAAAAGATTCAACGAGAGAAATGTCATCATTAGCGTTAGCGTTGTTTTCATAGATCATCCTTTGATTTATGTTTTCATTTCGTAAATTTTGAAACAGAAAAAACAACTTGCCTACCAAAATAATCTTGCAAGCCTTTTGACGATAAGTATTTTCCTTTTTACACTATAGGATATGGGATCAAAAATCGTTACAGTGCAAAATATTGATGAAGTTCTGGATAAGAATGAAATTGTCATTTTAGATTTCTGGGCAAGCTGGTGTGAACCTTGTAAGATCTTTGGCCCAATCTTCGAAGCCGTTGCTAAAAAAAACCCCGATGTTTTTTTTGGAAAAGTGAATACTGAGACAGAAATCGAACTGGCCCAGGATTTCAATATTCGTTCAATTCCTACACTGGTCATCCTCAAAGACAGCACAATAATCCTCGATCAATCCGGCATGATCCCGGAATACTTACTCACTAAGATTGTTGGTGAAGCCCGTGCACTAGATGTGTCTAAGCTCGAAGCTGAAAACCCTGAAGAATAGTGTGAACAAATTACACACTCAATTGACGTAGTTTACCCATTTTGAGATTTCTCCCCCAAATACAGCAATCTATTAAAGGGGCAAACTATGCGTTTTTTATCTTTATCAATTGTGGCCATGGGGCTTATCGCCTTCAACGCCGAAGCAGGTCTCTACCGTGGTGAAACCAGAGTTGGTCTTTACCAGGACAGTGTTTTAGACACAGAAAAAGTCACTCACATTATCGTTGTTGGTTCTGGTGTAAAAGAAGACTCAAACCAATTCTTCCAGACAGGTGTAGCTCGCGCTCATAAATATAAAGAGCTTTACCCGAATCAGCAGGTTGTTATCATTTCAAGTCCAGAAGTAAGAGGACGTGAAGACGCTGAAGTTTTTAACGACTTCAACATTCCTGTTATTAAATTCATCAATGACACTTTCACTCCAGAAGTTCTTATTGGTGAACTTAAGCAATTCACAAAAATTGCCAGCCTTGATTTCTACGGACACTCTTCTCCATGGGCAATCAAACTTGGAAAAACAGATGCCGCTCTTACTCCAAGTGCCTATGAGAAAAAACTTAGAGCACTTAAAGGAAATTTTCTAAAAACTGCTTACGTAACAGTTAACAGCTGCAGCAGTGGTTTCTCAATCGCTCCAGATTTAAGCAAGTATCTTGAAATCCCTGTTTCAGGATCACTGACAAGCTCACTCTTTGAAAGAATTGAATCAGACGGAAGATGGTATAAAGAAGAAAACTACACTCCGGAAAACTATGTTCTTACAAACACATTCAGCTTCAACGAAGACCAATCATGTAAACTTGGTCTGTGTTACAGAATGAAGCCTTCTCAATACTACTACTCTTCATACTGGGGACAGTTTAAAGAAGGTGGAGTGAACTTTTACAAGTTCTTCTGTAACTACGATAACAATACTGACGGACGTTGTGAAACAGCAATGGCGAAGTCACTTATTGCCTTCCCTTCAGTAAAATCAATCACTGTTGACTCATCAATTGAAGATTTCAAAACCGTAGCGTTTGATTACCTTTGCCCAACATACAAGAACAAAAACAAGTTTAATGAATGTGTTGCCGGTATTACAGCTGCTATCGAAAGAGGCGACCTGGTTTACCAAACAATGCCTGGTCCTGAATTAAACTGTAACTTTAAAACTTGTAATGCGACTGTTGTTTGTAAAGATAAGAAAATTTTCGGAAGCGGTCCAAAAGGCGGGACATGTAAGCTGAATGTTAACATCCAACCAAATCCAACAAACGCTGCTCAGGAAATGGTTTCATTCTTAAAAGGTTTTAAACTTCTTAAAGCATCAAAATAAAAAAAGGGCCCGGAAACGGGCCCTTTTTTATTTTATGGATTCCACCAATTATCATCTTTTTTCAAGCATCTCGCCGCATCTTTAACTTTCGACTTATCCGGGTGCTTCCAGCTAAGGATTTTTGTAGCTCCCAATGCCGTTGTATCTCCAAGAAAAACCTGTGCCCCAGAGCCATCCCAGTAGTCCGTACAGACCACAAAGTTCCCTAGAGTCACGCAATACTCTTTTCTCACATCAAGAGCGTCTTCAACAGTGTTCTTTCTCACACCTTTAAGATCTTCAAGTGAGTAGTATTTTTTTTCATAAAGGTTCGCCACCATTCTCTTCAGGTCGTATTCTTTGTGAATGATAGAGCAAATGTAATCATCAATTTTCTTCACTTGAAGATCTCCACTTTCTACTTCAGTTTTTGGCACTTCCGTTTTTGGAGTTTCAACTGCCGGTTTTTCTTCTTTTGGACAGTTAATTGAATCCGCGACTTCCTGGCTTAATGTAGCTGCAGTCACTTCTTCACAAGCACCAACGTTTGCTCCATTGTGGTCATACACCGCACAGTCCAGTTTAAATTTTGTCCCTGAAAGTTCATAAGTTCCTAGCACAATATAAGATCCACCTGAAAGCTTAGTCACACGAGAGATTTCGGCCTGATCAGCATCCATTCCTACTGCTCTGGTTGAAAGAGTGGTTTTAACACCGGCGCGAGCCAAAGCGGCATTGATTTTTGAATTCACTGCTTTGCTTGGAGCGCACGTATCAGTTGCTTTCACACTTTTAAAAGTCCCGAGTACAACCTTGCCGCGTTTACCTTCCAGTATTTTACCAAGGGGCTTTACGCTATCATTAATATGCGTTTCCAACGTCTGCGCCTGCAGTGAAAAACTTGTCAGTAGAGCTAATAACAAATATTTTTTCATAATTTATTCCTGAATAAGTCCTGGGATCGCTGTTTTAATAGCGTCTAAAACGTTTAGAGACATTTGTTTTGAAGCTGATGCCATGGCATCGTCTTCGCTATCTGTAGTTGAGAAACCTTGAACAGTCGCTCCCTTGTTTGTCCCAAGAGTTCTTCCTGTGGCGATATCTTTAACAATCACTCCAAATTTATAGACAATCGTAAATCCTAGAGCTGTTTTTGTTTTTCTTGGAATTCCTGCTTCTTTAAAAACAATCTCAATCCCTGACTTCGGTTTTGTTCCACCTACTTGAGCTGTAAACCCTTTTCCACCTAACATTGATTCTGCATCCAGGGCCACTTCATCATACTTTGGGAATTCGTCGATAAAGAAAACGATGCTGCGTTTTGCTTCATCATAAGTTTTATCCAGGTCAACTTCAGATGTCTTAAATTTTTCCCACCAAGAAGCTCCTGGCTTATTTAAGTAAGTTTTGTACATATCAGCACGAAGGATCGCCCATTCATTGGCCTCTAAATCTTTTTTAGCAATGTCATAACGTCTTACCACTTCAACAAAGTCTTTCTTTCTTTGAGCGGCCATGACGTCTTCTAGTTTTTTATCCAGCACTTTCATAAAACCTTCGGCATCTACTAGAGCAGCAGAAACGTCAAAAGTGTAGGCCATACAAGTCGTATTGTTGGAATCTTTTGCCTCTTTGTAAAACTTGATTCCCATCACCTTATCAACGTTAGTTGATACGTTAATAATACCTTTATAGGCAGTCGACTTGTCTGTTTCATCAAGAGACATCGACGACTCTACGTTCGAGCGCAGTTGAGAAACAATGTCCTGGTAAGCGCGCTGCTTAGCCTCTTCTTTGCCTTTGATTTTATCTTTATCAGTACTGATCCCGATACCAAAGATCATATTAGATGACGGTGTGTAGCCTTTCATTAGCTGGTCGCGGTCGCAGTCACCTGCATAAGCGCTTCCCAGTGCTGTAGCTGTTAAAATAAGAGCAGATAGTCCATTTACTAGTTTCATATTTCCTCTCTTCATTGTTAAGGTCCCCTAAAGCATAAGTTCGTTTAGCAAATACTTCAATACTGATGCTAGATGGCAAGGCCATTATAGTTGAGTTTTACGCTTTAAACTGTACGCAAGCTGCATGTGAAAAGTATAAGTTTTGGTTTATTTTTTTCTAATTTCAGTGTTGAATATCCTAGTGATTTGAAATTTTAAAGGAGAATCCTATGAACTCAAAGGTACTAATCGTAGCAGCGATGGCGCTACTTGCTTCGTGCTCTTCTGCTCAAAAAAAGTATGATGGTAAAGAGCTTGCCCTGACATCTTCAGGTGAAAGCACAAGACCATTCTGGACAATGGATGGTGGATACAAAATCGAAAAACTAAGAGACCACTATAATGACGATGAAGACAAGCCAAACAATGCTTACTTCGTCACTCAAGCTTCAGTTGGTAAAGCTGACCTGGTTCCTAACTGCTACAACATGGCAAGAACAAGAGCTTCTTCAGAAATTTCTGAGCAAGTAAGTGAAGTCGTTAAACAGGCCGGAGCAATGGCCGTAACGAACACGAATACTGAATTCAATAAAATGATCGAAACTCAAAGCAAGAACATGATTGTTGGCGCTGAGATGATCGACAAAACTTGGTTTAAAGTAGAAGGTGAAAACGAGCAAAACCCATATAAGTGCTTTATCGTTCTTTCTGTTCCAAGAAAAAACCTGGATAAACTTCAAGCAAACATGATGACGATGCTGGAAAAAGAAATGTCAGGTGATGCTGGAATGATTAAGCAGGTAAAAGAATCTGTTGAAAAAAGAATGCAAGAAAGTTTCTAATTGTTTTTAAATGATGGCCTGGGTTTAGCTCAGGCTACTTTTCTCTCTCTAAAAATTGCGGATGCCTTTTTACAAACCACCAAATCATCAATACATCTAAAATTGGAAAAGCTAAAGTTGTTTTCATATTGAACTTCAAGTCCATCCCAAAGATTAAATTTCCCAACGTTCCTGCAATCCCCATAAAAACAAAAAGAATCGCACTGCTCGTTATCTGACTAGAGTGAATGATAATTAAACCTTCTTCTTTTCTCTCTGGATTTTTTCTGATCATTTCAAAAATAAAAATGCCAAAGATAAAAAGCACAACATGATTCAAGAGAACGACACCACAGAAAGCGGCACTCAAAGTACTCTTTTCAAGATAGAGATTATAAATCAAAAGAAGAGCGGCAATAATGCCCGCCAGATTAAGCCCCATGAATGTTTTTTGAGTTTTAAAGCGAGCTGGCCAATTGCCTTTTTGAATGAATAAAACTCCTGCCAGAAGCTGGGTCAGGTATAAAACCGCTTCAACCAGGACTGAGAGCCTGCCTGTTGAAAAAGGCAAGACCCCTTCATTCATATAGCGACCGGTATAAAAAAATCCGTAGCCGGTCAGAATCACCCCAATAGTGATGAATGAGAAGATTGTGTAAGCATATCCCAAAAAGATGTGCCCTCTCCCACCTTTTTTCATGGCAAAAAGAGGAATGAGGGCACAGATAGCAATTATACTTGAAATGATGTGAATATTAGTCAAATGAAGCTCTTTCATTGGACTAGAAGAAAGTTTTTAAGGCCACTTTTTCATCGCCTGCTACATTAAATCTTCCTACTAAAGTCTCTGCTCTTGTGACTCCATTGAAAGTGTAGAGCTCATACTCACCAGGAGAAAGCTTGAACGAGTTCATTCTCACCTGATTTGGCAATGTCAGCCATGAACGCAGGTCAGCTTTTTCCGACTCTGCAATCCCACGAGCTGCCAGGTTGTAGGCCCCAACTCCCGACAACATCGCAATTCCATCTCCCATCTTATCTTTAAGTCCTTTGTAAGTAGCAAAAGAAGCTCCAAGTGCAGTTAAGTGCTTGGCCACAACTCTCGCTCCCGTCTTGGCCAAGTCAGAGACCGCTTTTGAATCAAGAGTGTAAAAGGCCATTTCAGAAAGAGGGTCCATCAACAGGGCCGGCTTTTCAAAAACAGTCTTTCCGCCTTTTTTTACGATCATCTTAAAGTCTTCATTGTTAGGACGGTATGGAATAACCGGCATTTCAAATTCAACTTTGGGGTCTGCCATATCAGAGATGGCCAATGCTTGCTTGGCAAAACCAACAAAGTCCATTTTCTCATTGCTCTTAACAGTGACGGCCGTCAGCCCGATAGGAAAATCGTATTTCTTGATTTCCTTTGGAGAAATAGTACCTTCATGCCAAACAAGATAGACGTTATCCTTCTCTTTTGTCCCCCACTCTTTCACTTGTTCATCAGCATAACTCGTGACTGCAAGGCTTAGAGGTGTTGAGTTCACATATCCATCTTGCACAGCTTTTGTGTCCAGACTCGAGAGTTTTTTATAGTCTTTGTTGAAGTCAACGTATTTCGTATTAAAACTTTGATAGCTGTTGTAATACCTAAAGACTGTATTCTTCGATTCCTTGTAAAGGCTCAAAGCGATCTGGCGATCTGCCGTTGAATCAGCTTTCTCGTGTAAAACAGCTCCCACAAACTTCGCGAGTAAATCGTCTTTATAAGTCACTTCACCTGCTGTTGTTTTCTTCATATCTTCAAGAATAGAATTCCACTCTAAAAGAACAGACTTCGCAGCTGTCAGGTGGAATCTTTTTTTGGCGTCATCAAGAACAACTTCCGGCATTGGAGTCGACTTAAGAACTATACCTTTATCGTCACGCTCTTCGTCCGTATAAGCTTCATATACACCTTTCTCATACAGATTGTAGTGAGCAAGGATAGTGTAATAGCGAATCAGTGAACGTTCATACCTCTCCCCATAGTAATTGTCCGAGGCTTCATTACCAATGGTTCCAGCAATTTTTTTAGAAATAGAAACGGTGAACAGTTTGTCTGATAAATCGCGGGCACGATCAAAGTACTGCAGGGCCTGGAAATACTCTCCACTGTACAAGTGAAGAGTACCCAGTTCCAAAAACTTTAACAGCCTTGATTGTTCATCTTTATAAATCGAATCACCCTTCATCATTTCAAGAGCAGACTTGTAATCTTTCTTCTGGACCATTTCGCGGTACTTTAAAATCGCTTTATGGTTACTCGAACAGCCGGCCAAGAGAACAAGTGAAAATACTAAAAGTGCATTCAATTTTTTCATTGATTACCAACCAGACTTAGCTTGCTCAGAGTATTTTTGTGCTTTTGAACGTACGCGAAGAACTTCTTCAGAAGTTTTAAGATTCGTCATTCTCATGTTAACTGTATATTGCTTAATTGTTCTTCCATCTCTTGATTCTGGATTCATACGAACAGCACCAAGGATGATAAGGTCAGCACCTGTTTGTTTTCCGATTTGAACCATTTGAGCTGGATCAACCATACCTTCTGCCTGGTACTTAACTTCTTTTAAGATTTTATCGCGACCTTGGTTATCGATAATTGTGTATTCTCCCGAAGCAGAGAATTCGTTAAGAAGTTCGTCGTTCATGTCTGCGATTGGGAAATATGGCTCAGAAGTTTCATTTTGAACTTCCATGATGAAGATCTTTGGTTTTCTTTTTGTTTCACCAAGGTATCTTTGGAAACCTTTGTGCTTTTGGATTTGCTCAAGAATGTCTTTAACTGCGTTTTCTGTATCTTTTAAAACCCATTTATCAGTGATTGTAAGGGCCTTCTCATCTCCCTTAGCACCATCAACTCTTTCAGCTTTAAAGCTTGAACAGCTGGTTAATAGAACAGTCATAGCGATAGCGACAAGTGTAAGACTTGCTTTCATTAAGAACTCCTTTTCGGGTTAAAGTTTATGAGAAGATTTTAGGAGGAGGATCGCTTTGGTTCAAGGTGAATTATTGGAATTCTTATAACGAGATGAGTAAAACCTGTACGCAAAAATGAGTTTTCATTGGGAAAAGACTTGTTCGCGCTGTGCGTACGTTTTTAAAAAAGGCAAAAAAAAGGCCCGCTTAAGCGGGCCTTCTATTAAGAATTATTTCGCAACACTTTGTGAAGGAGATTGAGTGGCCCAATCAGGTCTCTTGTATCCATTTTCCGTTTTTCCGGCCGGCTTTCTTGGACCATCGTTTACACCAGCTGTTTCATCTTTCTTTGGAGTATTCAATTCCTGGTTTAGTACAATCAGGTCTTCAGTCACTTTAGAGAGCTCTTCTGCTGTTCCTGTCACATCTTTAGACTTAACTTTTGCACAAGTGATTTCCATATATCTTCTCACTGTGTATTTTTCGTCTTTATCTACATAAAGCTCTGGCTCTTTAGAGACAACGCCTAAGAAGTTTGTATCTACGATCAGACCGTTTTTGTTGGCGTTCTGAGGCATGATTTCAGCTGAAACAATACTCTTAAGTGATTTTTCATATCCAAGATACTTACAAAGAGCGTCCCCTTCTGTGATTCTCTTTTCTTTTGGTTTTCTTGGATTACCGTAATCCACTCTAATAGCATAAAACGCTTTTCCGAATCCTGCTTCATCAAGTTCAAGCGCTGTGAATTTTTTCGATTCGATATTTGCTTTTCTTGCAGCCTCTTCTGATGATTTCGCAGCATCAGCTTCTTCCTGCCACTTTTTCTTTTGCTGGTTTTCTTTGTAAGTATCCGACTCGCCTAATTTGGCCAAACATTTTTTAATCGATTCTTCTGACGACTTTCCGCTTGCGATCATATCATCACAAAGGTTTTTTGTTGCCGAATATGCAGGAACTGCACTCATTAGTGTCATAGATAAAAGTAATGTTTTAAAAGTCATAAAAAATACCTCGCTGGATATATCTTAGAACGAAAATGGTTTTTTAAAAAACCTAGTAATTTGGTACGGAAAAAACTGCATTCGGTGTCCCCAGCACTCCCCCGCCCAATGTGCGGACAAAAGTCCCGGAAGGTGTAATCTCAACTATTTGGTTAAAAACCGAATCCACTGTCAGTAAATTACCGCCAATGGTTTTAGTCAGCCAGCGGGGTGAGGCCAGAATTGCGAGATCAGAATAAATTGTTGCAATTGATGCCTGGGTCATCCCCGAGCCAACTGTCCTTATGGTGTCAGTCGTTCCATTGAAAGCAACTGCAATTGAACCATTATTCATTTCAACACAACCGTTACCTGCAGTCGTTCCGGCGATAGCTGAAACAACTGCTGCACCAACTCGAACAGCGTTTGTCGTAAAGCGGTTTACATTGGCCGATCCACAAAGAATTAATTCACCATTTGAAGTTGTACTGATTTGTTCAGGAGCTGTTGTTCCACTAAATGTGTTAGGCCACGTTACACCCGAAACAGAAGTTCTTCTAACCCCATTGGTTGTAAAACGCTCAACGTTTGATGTTTCGATAACCAAAATATCGCCACCAGGAATTTGAGTTAAACCTCTAAGCGTTCCGGAAAGGTTTGCATCTGTGATTAAATTTCGATAGGTCCCATCAACTACAGAAATCGCTCCTACTCTCGGAGCTCCTATCACCGTGAAGATGATTTCCTTTGTATCCGACTTCCAGGCAATTCCATAAAGAGACTCACCAACATTGTCGACATCGTAGAGCACTCCTTTATACACGCCGTTTGAATCAAAATGAAGTAATGAATCTGATGACATATTTACAACTAATATATCGCCAGGTTTGATTAAATAAGATTGACTTGATGTTGTCGGAATTGCTTTGTCTTGCTTGCATCCAAACGTTAGACAAATAGTTAGGGTTACAAAAAATAATTTCAAAAAATGTTTCACTACCAAACTACCTTGTAAGTATAAAGAAGCTTACACTTTCTCATAGTAGCAGAGTCTTCAATCAAAGATTTTCTCTGGAACTATTTGCCGACAAATTTAGATTCTCTTAAGAATACTAATGTTTTTTTGCTTAGTCTCGACAAGTTGAGCACTATGAAAAAAATAATTTTGTTTTTTCTATTCATCTCATTTACTCAAGCACTCCTAGCTTCAGACTCAAAAACATATTTCAGAGCTGACTATGGAATGGGAAGATTTAAGAGTGACAAACTTGATTCATTAAATGCTAATCCAAAAGGTTCAACTTATGGAATCGCCTTCGGATCAAAAATGAGTTATGTAGAAGTCGGAATCTTCTACAGAAATTTTTCTTTCGATGCTGATATAACTCATGATTCTTCAGCCAACCAGATTCTCCACAAAGGAAATACTTTTGGCCTGGACTTGAATGTCTTTTTAAATAACCACTTGAGTTTAAAAATTGGATACGCAGTTAATAATTATAAACAAAGTTTTGCCAACTCAATGAGCGCATCTTCTTTGAGCGCCGCTAAGATCAGCTATGGAATTGAAGATAATAAAAGTAGTTCAAATATTTTTTATGGTGCCAACGTTGATATTTTTAGTGGAAAGACATGGGATCTTTACACTTCGATCATCCAATTTCCAATGGGAGACGGCAAGAGCACATTAACTGCTCAAGTAGGTATCAGATTCTATATGAATAAGAGTTTCTCATACTTTTTTGGCCAATAAGCAGTCAAATGGTTCAGACTCTGCAATAAATTTTTTTTCTTCGCCGTTGTAAATCAATCGATATAAAACACAATTTGGAATGGCCAGCATCGGCTGGTCTTCAGGTAAGAAACTGTGTAGAGCGTTTCTCAATGCTCCTCCATGGGTGCTGATACCAATGGCCTGATGTGGAGTGGTTTCAATCAAATGATGAAGAACCGCCAGAAATCTCTCGCGGGCACTTTGCCTGGTCTCTCCCCCTGGAAATCCCACATTATCATTTTCTCTTTTAAACGACATGAGTTTTTGCCAAAGTTCCGGACCAAAAGAAGAGATGGCCTCTTCAAAAAGCATTCCTTCGGCCTGTCCGTAGCTCATTTCACGCAAACGGGCATCAATCATGAGTGGCACCGCTTTCTTTTCGGCCACTGTTTTCCCTGTCGTCAATGCGCGCTCTAAGTCACTAGTCACAACAATGTCCAAAGGAACATGGAGCATACGTTCAGCTAATTCCATGGCTTGCTGAATACCGTTCTGATTAAGAGGCGTATTAGTGTGCCCTTGGCAGCGACGCTCTCTGTTCCAGTCTGTTTCCCCATGACGAAAAATGTAAAACACTCTATTCATAGTCAGCAATCTATCCTAAAATTCACTTGAATGAACTACCTAATTTTTAAATCACTACATATTATTTCTGTCGTTACCTGGTTTGCAGGACTCTTCTATATGCCGAGGCTTTTTGTTTATTTCGCCGAAGCGGGAGCAAAACCAGAGCCAGAGAAAAGCATTTTACAAAAACAATTTAAAATCATGCAAAGAAGACTTTGGTATGGCATTACCTGGCCATCGGCCTTCGCCGTTTTTATTTTCGGCGGCTCTCTTCTTTCGCAATGGATACCGCTCACACAGCACCCGTGGCTTATGTTAAAACTTCTCTTTGTGCTGGGACTTTATGGTTACCATTTTTTCCTGCACAAGATTTTCAAACAACAGCAACATGATCTTATCGCATTCTCTCCAATGGCATTGAGAGTTATTAACGAAATTTCTACCATTTTTTTATTCGCTATCGTCTTTTTAGTTATTTTAAAAAATGTAATGAATATGGTTTATGGAATAGTCGCTTTAGTCGGTTTTATTTTAATCCTGCTTGCCGGAATCAAAATTTATAAAAATATTAGACAAAAATCTGGAGAGAGCGCATGAGTAACAAAAAACCAGAAAACAACGAAGAGTGGAAAGATAAACTATCAAGTGATGAATTTCAGATCCTAAGAATGTGCGGAACTGAGCGTCCTTTTTCTGGAAAATACAACTCATTCTACGAGCCAGGTGTTTATCACTGTGGTGCTTGTGGCGCTGAACTCTTTGACTCGAAGACAAAGTTCGACTCGGGAAGTGGATGGCCTTCTTTCTATGACGTCTTGAAAACTTCAAACGTAAAACTCTTAGAAGATCACACTCACGGCATGACTAGAATCGAAGTTAGATGTGCCAAGTGCGACTCTCATTTGGGCCACGTTTTTAACGACGGACCTCCCCCAACTGGACTTAGGTACTGTATCAACTCCATTGCCTTAAAGCACCATAAAGCCTGATTATTGCTATGTCTGTCTCTTATACACATCTGACGCTGCCGACGAAGGCTTCTGTG
>CAXHHE010000043.1:0-14453 GCA_964016365.1 uncultured Bacteriovorax sp.
GTGGGCTCGGAGATGTGTATAAGAGACAGGACTACAGCTGTAAAAAATCAAAATTACTTTAAAATCTTTTTGCTTCCTAAGAAGTGAATGTTTCCATTAGCTACTTCCAGGGTGAATTTATCGCCCATTGAGCTTTCGTATCCGACAGAGATGTCGTCAATCAGCTCGATTCCAAGGTCTTCAAGTGAAGTTTGGGCTTCAACTGAACGGTTGCTGTTAATCACGACATTTGATCCCGGAAGGAAAGTAAACGTACACGATGCTTCGATTTCTGATTTTCCGCAAACAACTTTAATTGTTTTATCTTGAGAGATGGCCTGAAAAGAATTTTTTCCCGCGCCTAATCTTCTGATTAAATTTTGAAGGTCTGCTTCTTCGCCTCTTTCATTAACTAAAACGACAACTTTTTCTGGACGATAGAATACGCCGACAGAATCGCTCGCTGCCATCGCTGAGCTCGTAATAAGAAGGACCAAAAGTGACAGGGTTTTCATATGTGCATCTCCCGATAAGATGATGGTATTTTTTATCGTGGGAGACTTGAAGAGACAAATAAAAACGGGCCCCGAAAGGCCCGCTCTTTTTTTAAAATGTTCAAAAAGATTAACGATACATTCCTTCAAGGATTAGTGCCGCAGCGTAAAGAACTGCTGAAAGAGGAACGGCCGCGATAACTTTCATCCAAGCTGTTTCTTCCTTTAAGTGCATGTAGAAGTAAGCAACAACGAAAGCTTTACCGAAAGCTAAACCAACAAGAGCAACAACCTTGTGCCAGTACTCTGTTTTCAGACCTGGAATCATAAGCTCAAGTAGTGTTAGAAAAGTCAGAACAAAAAATATGATGATATATTCTTTCGTGTGGCTTTTGTATTCTTTGTGGTTATGGTCGCCCATTGTTATCTCCTCTCTTTACTAATTTTGTACTGCTGGTTGTGGTTGAGCATGACTGAAACTGTTGTTCACTAGAAGTCCAAGATCGATCATCATTTTATCCATCTCAACTCTTTCAGTTCCGTAATACCCTCTAATTTGTCCTTTATCATCTACCAGAACTAATTTTTCCGAGTGAGCGATATCGAACAACGTAATTTTTTCTTCTGCTAATTGTTTTTCAATCGGCTCTTTTGATCCCATCGGAACTTTAAAGCCATTGATAACGATTTTTTCCAGGTCGCCCTTCGTTCCAGTTAAGTAGTTCCAGATAAAAGGGTTTGAGTGTCTTTTTCTGGCGTACTTATAAAGAACTTCCGGAGTATCAACTTCTGGGTCAACTGTGAAAGTCACGATCGCAGCTTTTGTTCCAAGTCCTCTGATTCTTTTTTGAACCAGGTCCATTTTCGCCATCAGTGCCGGACAAGTTGTCGGGCATGAAGTGAACATAAAGTTAGCAATATAGAATTTTCCCTGAAGCTCTTTTGTTCCAAAAGGTTTTCCGAATTCATTTGTTAGAGTGAATTCTGGAACCTTGTAATAAACAGGCAGCGGTGGCGGAAGTGTACGGTGAAGTGTCCTGTACACTGGATAGCTGAAAGATAGGACCCAAAAAAGCAGCCAGAAAGATTTTTTTCTGACTAACTTTTGAAACCAATTATCTTCTCTATAAAATCCAGTCGCTGTTGTTGTCATAAATTAATTCTTAATGTTTTCCAGAAGCTTAGCTCTTGCTGGAGTTCTCTTCATATCCATTAGTGATTTTACATAATGAGCTACGGCCCAGATTTCGTCGTCTTGAAGAACGCCTTTCCAAGAAGCCATTGCAGTTCCACCTACACCAGAGTTTAGGCGAACGTATAGTTCTTCAACTGTAGTCGCTGAACGAACAGAGTCGTATGTGAAATCAGGTGGCATAGTTGCAACACCATAATCAGATGGCTGTAACTTTACGTGATACATATCCGGATCAAATTCAGTGACTGGTGCACCGTTAATTTTTTGAGCGATTTGGCTAAATTCTGCGTGAGAAACGTAAGCTCTGTGACATGTCCAACATTGAGCAACTACGTGGAAAACTTCCTTCCCTCTTTGGATTGCACTCTCTTTATGGGCCTCTCCGTACGGATCTTTACCTGCAACAATCACGTCACCCAGTTTTTTGTCGGCCCCTTCCCACTTTTCTGGTGCGAAAGTTTTAATGTATTGAACGACGTCATGCATTTGTTGTTGAGATAAATCCCATGGAAGCATCGCTGTTCCATGTAGACCTTTTTTCAGGATTTCGTAGAAGTCTTCATCATGTGGAAGTTCCCCAGACACAACTCTACCGAATTTAAACTGTCCAAGTTTGAAGTTTCTTGGTGGAACAGTTAGCCCTTTTGCAGCTACACCTTTTCCATCCCCGTTTACACCGTGACATGGCATACAGTATTCAGTGTAAAGTGATTTACCGTCATTCAAACTCTTTGCCGGAGCATATACTCCACCTGCAAAAATTTTGTCTTCTTTGAAGTGTGTTTCACTACATGACACTAATGCCAGAAGTGAGAAGACGGTTAAAGTTAGTTTCAAACCTTTCATAGTATTCCTCATTATAAAACGAAAATAGTCACAAACATTATTATCCAAACGATTCCGAGAAAGTGCCAAAACTTGCCAACATTCGCGACTTTTACAGCCGTCATCGAATCCGCAGTCTTAAGCGCGCTATATAACCACACTAATAATCCAAGGCCTGCTACCATGTGAGCGGCGTGGATCCATGTGAAAGCGTAAATAATCGAAGCAAAAATTCCAGAAGAAACAAAAATCCCGTGAGACTTAAGTTGGTTCCAGAATAAAAACTGGCTCACCATGAAAGCTACACCAAGAATCAGTGTCCACGTCAGGCTTCTCTTATCTGCAACTCCCTTCACTACATTCTTTTCAAAAGACATATAGATGAGTGAGCTCAGAACAATAACCAGTGTGCTGATTGATGGAAGAAGAAGCGATGGCTTCTCCATTCCGGCCGGTGGCCATACAGGAGCAGTAAAACGGAAAATCGCAAAGCCCATCATCAATGTTAAAAATAACATTCCGAATGACACTAAAGTCACGATCATAGCAATCGAAGAGATAACTTTATCCCCTTCTTTTGCTTGTGCGATATTGTGTGCCTGTACTTGCGCCATCTTTATTATGCTCTTACTAGTTCTTCAGTTTGATATTGGAAATCCTTACCAGATAGATTTGGGTTACCAAATTCATGTGGTCCACACTTCACAACTGGAACTTCTTTGAAGTTATAGTGTGGAGCTGGTGAAGGAATCGTCCATTCAAGTGTTCCAACTTCCCAAGGATTTTGAGTTGCAATTGGACCTTTGAACATTGAGTAAACAAAGTTGTATACGAAGAACAACTGAGCAGCACCCATTGTTAACGCTGAAATTGTGATGAACATGTTCAGCGGGATCAGGTTTTGTAGGAACTCATATACGAATGGGTTGTAGATACGACGGTGCATACCCGCGTGTCCGATAACCATCATTCCCATAAAGATTCCGTTTAGACCGATCATTGAAATCCAAAAGTGCCACTTCCCTAGTGTTTCGTTCATCATGCGACCGAACATTTTTGGGAACCAGAAATATGTAGCTGCAAATCCACCAAGAAGAACCGAAGCGGCCATTGTGTAGTGGAAGTGACCTACTACGAAGTATGTATCGTGTAGATATAAGTCAGTTGAAACAGTTGCCAGGTATAGACCAGTTAATCCACCTAGACCGAATACGAATACTACCCCAAGAGAAAATAGCATTGGAGTTTGGAATCTGATCGCTCCTTTCCAAAGTGTCCCAAGCCAGTTAGCGAAGAATACTGCAGAAGGAATCGAGATCGTCATTGTTAACATCATGAAAGATTGAGTTAACAGTGGAGACATTTGAGTTGAGTACATGTGGTGACCATAAACCAGAGTCGAAAGAATCGTGATTGATGTCATCGCAAGTGCTGTCGCTTTTGCACCGAATGCTGGCTTTCTAGCAAAGAAAGATAGAAGGTCAGATACGATACCCCAAGCTGGAAGAATAAGGATGTATACTTCCGGGTGACCGAAGATCCAGAAAACGTGCTGGAATAGTACCGGGTCCCCTGATCCTGATGTAGCAGCTGCTCCAGCAAGAAAGAATGTTGTTCCGAATACGCGGTCAAAAGTTAGAAGAAGAAGACCTGCTCCAAGAACTGGAAGGAAGATAGCGTTTAAGATTGCTGTCAGCCAAAGTCCCCAGATCGTTAGTGGCATGTCGAAGTAACCCATTCCAGGTGCTCTTAGTGTAATGATCGTAGCGATATAGTTTACCGCACCCATTGTCGAAGAAACCCCAAGAACGAATAAAGATAAACACCAAAGAGTCTGACCAACACCGGCCGAACCAATTAATGTTGAAAGAGTTGGATAAGAAGTCCATCCACCAGCTGCTCCTCCTAATGGAGTGAAAAGTGAAGCTAGTAAAAGGATAGCTGAAACGAATGCTAACCAGAAAGAAAGCATGTTCAATGTAGGGAAAACCATATCGCGCGCTCCAATTAAAAGCGGGATACAGTAGTTACCAAAAGCACCAATCAGAATTGGAGTGATGGCAAAGAAGATCATGATTGTACCGTGAAGTGTGAACAACATGGCATATGTATCTGGTGGAACAACTCCTCCCGTGTGTGGGAAAAGAATCTGTCCTAGAACTGGAAATGGTTCTCCAGGGAAAGCCAGTGTCCAACGGATAAGAAGTGCCATCATCCCGCCAATTCCAAGGAAAGCAATTCCGTACCACAGGAATTGTTTTGCAATGACTTTGTGGTCAAATGAGAAAACGTACTTCGACAAGAATGTCGTAGGTGCGTCGTGAATTTCTTGTTCAAAAAATGCCATGAGTTTCCTCTCTATCTTTAATAAATCAAAATCAAATAATTAGTTAGATGCTACCCACTTCCATCCCCAGAAGATGTCAGCGTTGTCTTTTTCAGTTACGTTAAGCGCGCGCTCTTGCATCTCACCCATCCAAGTGTTGTATTCTTCTTGAGTGTATACTGTAAGCTTCGCTTGCATTCTGTAGTGGAAAGTCCCGCACATTTCCGCGCAGGCAATATCGTATAGACCAGGTTTTGTTAGTTCATACCAAAGTCTTGAAATTCTTCCTGGCATTGCATCGACTTTTTGACGAGCGTTCGGGAAGTATAATGAGTGGATTACGTCTTTAGATGTAACTTGGAAAATAACTTTTTTACCAACTGGAAGGCGAAGATCGTTAAGAGTGACAACATCGTCTTCAGTGTTGAAGATTCCATCTTTACCTGGGTAACGGAAGTTCCATGCCCATTGTTGAGCAAGTACTTCTACGCGAATGATATCTTCTTTTTCATCTGGGTACTTTAAGAATACGTTTACGAAGTCACGGTTAGAGATCGTCGTAATTTGCATATCTACCATGATGAATACTAGAGCACCGATAGCTGCAACGATTGCAATTTGCTTTCTGCTTGTTCCGTGAGTGTAATGTGCTTTAGGGTGTTTCTTTTTTGAGTAAAGGTATGAGAAACCAAATAGTCCAAGACATACCAGCACGAAGAAGAAAAGGATCAACCAAGTCGTCAGCATGAATAGACTGTCGATTAAGTGTCCTGTTGTTGAAATATCAACTGGTGGTTTGATCGCTTCAAAAAAGCTAACATTAGCTTGAGCGCCGGCCACGAAGTATTTCATAAAAAAGTTCAAAAGAAGATTCATATCAGCAATCCTGTCTTGGGAAAGTTAAAGATGCGTTATTATTATCAATTATTGATGTATATCATAATCAAAAATTCTAATTTTAGCCACTAGCTAATCTTATAAAAAGTGGTCCGATGGCAAGCTATCCGTCCTGCATTTTCTCGGGGGTGGCCCGAACTCTTAAAACACCAGCTGACCTCATTAGTCATTCACTCATAGTAAAAATGCTCCGCTGGAGCATTTTTTCGGTCTACTTAAAAAAGATGAGCGCCATCAGTAGTAGCGGCAGGTAAAAAAGCGATCCGTAGAAGTAGTTTCTTGCCCACTCTCTTTCACGGGCCTGGTCTTCTTTTTTAATAAAGAAACCGAAGGCCGAGTAAACCAGGAAAAGGCCACTAAGGACGAATGCTGCTCTGGTATAAATAAAACTAGCATGAGAAAAGATAGACGGAAGAAGCGAAGTCACGAACAAAAAGCCCGTGAAAACGAAAATCCCTACTTTCGTAATAGTGATTCCGCGTTTTAGGTTAGGATAAACCTTAATGCTCGCCGCACCATAGTCATCTGCGTGGTAAAGAGAGATCGCTAAGAAGTGTGGAAGTTGCCAAACAAAAAGAATCAAGAAGAGTGTGATGGCCATAATATCAATTTGACCCGTCACAGCAGTCCACCCCATAACTGGAGGAATCGCTCCTGGAATTGCCCCTACGTAGACAGCAAGCTCACTCTTTTGTTTCATCGGAGTATAAGCGTATAGATAAAGAGCTGCGGCAATTAATGCCAGCACCCCGGTTGTCAGATTGATAAACACACAAAGGGCCGGAACTGAAACAAAGATCATAACCGCACCGAAGATTAGTGCTGTTTTTGGATTCATTCTTTGGGCCGGCAGAGGGCGGTCTTTTGTACGATTCATCTTCGCATCGACTTCGCGTTCGATGTAGCAGTTGAGTGCCGCTGCACCGATAACCACCATCGTGATTAAGAAGAATGCCAGAAGTGCTTTGAAGAAATTGATCTTATCCGGAGCAATTAAAGCCCCTACCATCGCCGTCACCATAACGAGTAATGACAGTCTTGGTTTTGTTAAATCAACAACATCAGATAAAAATGAGTGACGATTACCTAAAAAAAAAGAGTCTTCCACATCCTTCATCATTAAATTTAATTTCCATAGAGAAATCAATGAAAGGGCCGCTCCTGCCAAATGCAGAGTTGTCGGAAGAACACTCATGTTTAACCAGATTGTCATGATTCCAATGAACACCTGGAATGAAACAAAAATAAAAGGAAGGATACTTGCCACTCGTAAAGTCTTATCACCCTTAAAGAAGTGGTAAGTCTTAACAGAGAAGAATGAAACAACCATGAATACGATAACGCCGTACATACGGTGAATCATGTGAAGTTGAGATGGATGCATTGAAGGCCAGATCTTTAATGACCAGCTCGCCACGTCCATACAAAGGAAGGCACTATTGGGTCCAAGACCACAAGCAGCTCCCGCTCCGGCGTGTCTCATGAAGGCACCAAGAAGGATTTGAGAGTAAAGAAGTGCCAGAGAAAATAAAATTCCATGACGAACAACAGGCTTCCAGTTCTTCTGGAATTTCTCTTTCACTGCGGCCGAAAGTTCGCGAGCAGGATTAACCAGCGTCGCAGCTTTGTGGTGAATGTAAACAATGAAAGAAAAGAAGATCAGTGAAAGACCTAAGTGAGATGTCGAAACAATAGTAGGAAGTTTATAGATAACAGTGATCCCACCAAGAGCTCCCTGAGCGATAACCAGGAAAAGAGCTAAAAGAGAAGCTTTGAATAAATGTAAGTGAGCTTCTGATTTTTTTCTGTCGTTAAAAGAGAAGACAACCATACCGATTGTCAGAAGTCCTACGAAGCTTGCAAGAAGACGGTGACCGTGTTCAATAAGAATCGCCCCTTCCATTTTTGGGAAAACCTGGTCGTAACATAAAGGCCAGTCCGGACAAGCAAGACTTGATTGAGTGTTGTGTACAACTGCTCCCCACATAAGCAAGGCAAATGTGAAGATGACGTTAGTCAGTGAAAGATTCTTAAGACGCATATCTTTTACTCTGTATTAGGGCTGTAATCGGTGCCCCATTTTATACTAAATCTTTCTTGCAAAGTCATACAGTTCTTGAGGATAATTTCGCTGTAAAAAGGGTCGTTTTTCTAAGGAGTAAGCACATGCATAAAAACAAAGGTCCGGTCTATTATGGGGACTATCTTCAACTGCCTAAGCTCCTCGATTCACAACTGCCCTTGAGCCGCAAATATGCCGATAGCACTAACGGCGAATGTCATGATGAAATGCTTTTTATTGTGGTCCACCAAGTCTACGAGCTTTGGTTTAAACAAATTATCCACGACCTGGACTCTGTCCTCTCTGTTTTCAAGAAAACTTACATCCCTGAGGTAGAACTCTCTTCGATCGTTCAGAAGCTTGAACGCATCCAAAAAATCCAAGGGCTCCTTATTGGCCAGTTCGATGTTTTAGAAACGATGACTCCAATGGACTTTCTGGAATTCAGAGATCTCTTGATTCCTGCTTCAGGATTTCAGAGTGTGCAGTTTAGAGAAATTGAAATCAAATTAGGCCTTCACACTAATGATCGCTTAGATGTGGACCGTGAATTTTTCATGGGACGCCTGGATGAAAAAGACAGAGCTCACCTGACTCAAGTTGAAAAGTCTCCGACAATTTTAAAGTGCCTGGAAGGATGGCTGGAAAGAATCCCATATACAAACATGGAAGGTTTTAACTTCTGGAGTGAATATCAAAAATCAATCAATGATATTTTAAAAGACGACCAGGAAATTATTGAGGCCAACAGTGCTCACCTTTCAGACAGACAAAAACACATCCAGCTAGAAAACCTAAAACTTACGCGCGAAACATTTTCAAGCTTGTTTGATGAAACAAAACATAAAGACCTGATTGAAAAGAACCAACGAAAGCTTTCACAAAAAGCGATTCTCAATGCTCTTTTCATTCTTCTGTATCGTCATGAGTCTATGCTCGCTCTTCCTTTCCAAGTTATCACCGGACTGATGAATATTGATGAGAACTTCACGACGTGGAGATACCGTCATGCTCTTCTTGCTCAAAGAATGCTAGGGACAAAAATTGGAACAGGTGGATCATCAGGGCATCAATACCTAAAAAGAGCGGCGGACAACAACCGCGTTTTCTTAGACCTATTTAATCTTTCAACATTTTTAATTCCAAACTCGAGGCTTCCAAAGCTTCCAGTTGAAGTTAAAAAGAAGATGAGTTTCCATGTATAAAAAATATTATTCGCACTTTTTAACCGCTAACCCATATATCCAGCATTACGCCAGCCACAGCCACCACTACTGGCCGGATGTCACTCGCGAAGCAACGCTGGAGTACTGGGACGATTCGGCAAAATATGTGGATGATAAATGGAACCATATTTTTTCAACAAAGCTTCCAGCAACTCAAAAACTGATAGCTGAAGTTTTAAAAGTCTCTCGACCTGAGCAAATTGTTTTTGCTCCTAACACACACGAGTTTGTCTACAGACTCTTTTCTTGTTTTGAACCAGGAAAAACGATTTCTGTTTTAACAACTGATTCTGAGTTCTACAGTTTTGACCGTCAGGTGAATCGCTTAAGTGAAGATAAAGTTGTTTCAGTTGAGAAGATTGCCACTCAGCCTTTCGATAATTTTGAAGATCGTTTTATTGAAAAAATTACTGCGAATCACTACGATATGATTTTCTTAAGTCATGTCTTTTTTAATTCGGGAATGGTGGTTAAAAATCTTAAAAAGATTGTCGATGCCGTAAAAGAAAAAAACACAATGATTGTCGTTGATGGATATCATGGTTTCATGGCCGTGCCGACAGACTTAAGTGCCATTGAAGATCGCATCTTCTATATTGCCGGTTCATACAAATACGCTCAAGGTGGAGAGGGAGCATGTTTTATGCTGGTGCCACCTCATGCTGAAAACCTTCGACCTCTTTATACAGGATGGTTTGCCGGGTTTACGAGTCTGGCCACCGATGGAGGTAACACTGGTTACTCTCGCGACGGCTATCGTTTTGCCGGATCAACCATGGATTTTGCAGCTCTTTATCGACTACACGCCGTTTTATCACTGTTTAAAAGAGAAGGATTAACGGTTGAAAAAATTCACGCCCATATTCAAAAACTTCAAACGAATTTTCGTAATCACCTACTGGAAATTGATCATAACTACTTAGTTGAAAAAAATATTCTCAGTGTTGATTACAATCACCACGGGCACTTTTTAACTTTTGCGATGCCAAGTCCTGAGCATACAAAAGCTCTTCATGATGAGCTTCGAGCGATCAATGTATGGACAGACTTCCGCGGAAGCAGGCTGCGTTTTGGATTTGGGATTTATCAAAATGAGTGTATCGACCTGAGTGCGCTTAAAAAATCTTAGTTAAACCACTTCAGAATCACGAAAATCAGAACACCTGTCACTGAAACATAAAGCCAGATTGGGAAAGTGTATCTCGCCACTTTCTTGTGCTTTTGGAATTTTTTAGTGAAGGCCAAGTATAAAGTCGTCAGGATTAATGGAACCTGGACGATTGAAAGCAGAATGTGAGTGATCAGAATAAAGAAATAGACCGGACGAATCCACCCTTGGGCCAGAAACTTAGTGTCTCCCTGGAAATGGTGGTAAGTTACATAACTTACAAGAAAAAAGGCCGATGTTAAAGTTGCTGCCAACATCAAACGAACATGCAGTTCGCGGTCATTGGTTTTAATCGCATAGTAGCCAGTCACTAAGAAAATAGCAGTCAATGCATTTAAAAAAGCATTCACGGCCGGAAGTGAACTCACCCATCCGTTGTCACCGACACTTGCCCCCGTCTTAAAGTAAATTAACCAAAAAAGAAAACCAATAACAGCGGCACTAAGAAGTCCGATGATTGCAAATACTGTTTTATCAGAGCGCATAGGACTTAGCTTTTAGGGTTAAGGTCAGTATTGTTGATGTTTCTGAACTTAATGAAGGTTTTGAACAAATAGAACATTGGGAAGTAGATGACCAGAATGAAAGCGCCAACAACCCAAAGATAGTATTTATCATTTGGACTCGACCCCATACACACCGGGCAAGCAAGTGCTTGCCCGGAAGTGATAAGTAATAATGTCGAGACCAATGATAATTTTTTTAACATAAGTTTTTTACAATAGGTAAACGAACGTGAATACAAGGATCCAAACAAGGTCAACAAAGTGCCAGAAAAGACCAGCGATCTCAAGTTGGTTATAGTCCCCGTTATCGAAATCTCCACGGTAAGCGTGAACAAACATCGTGATCAGGTAGATAACCCCAGAGAGAACGTGCAGACCGTGGAATCCAGTGATCGAGAAGAAAGTTGAAGCAAATAGTGGATCACCGTGAGCATAAGAGTTGAAGCTCATCCCCATTGCATGGTGAAGGTGCCAGTACTCGTAAGCTTGGATCGAAAGGAAGGCAACCCCACCAAAGATCGTAGCTGCTAACCATCTTAGCATTGCTTGTCTGTTTTTCTGTTTACAAGCATCAATCGCAAGAACCATTGATACTGAAGAACAGATTAGAAGAAACGTCATGAACCCTGAAAGCTCAACACCACCAAGGGCTTCAGCTGGGTTTGGCCATGCGCGAGTCCATCTTAGAACTGCATAAGAGATAAGAAACCCTGAAAACGACATACCGTCGGTTGCAAGGAATAACCACATCCCGATTTTCCCTGGGCTTGCTTTCGCAAACTGAGGATCGTGTGGATACTCGTGGTATGGTTGTGGTCCATCATGAGTATGAGAGTGTCCCATGTCTTTACTCCTATTGTCCTAATTCAATAATGTATTTAGTTAAACCGTTAATTTGCTTTTCAGCATCTCCACCAAAGTAGCTTGGTTCGATTGGTTCTTTACCATCTTCACCGAAGAAACTTGGCATTGTCGTACCAGGTAGGATGTGTTGTGGATTTGTAAGCCACTTTTTAATCCATGATGGTCTTAGACGCTTGCTAGCTTTTCTTAAATCCGGAGCCAGTGGAGTTTCTCCATTGAATCCTTGAGTGTGACACTGAACACAGTTTAGAGCTGTGAAAAGTTTCAGTGTTTCTTCACGTTCACCTGGTGCCCACTTCACGAATTCAGCCGGCTCTTCAAACGTTGGTTGGTGAGCGCCTTGCTGGAATCCTGCGATCAGAGTGTTTTTCTCTGCAGTTGTCAGGTTGAATGTTGGCATTCTTACTGACAGCCACGGTCTGATCTTTTGGATCTCTGGGTTTGTTAAGAAGTGGTAGAACCAGTCAGTCTGGATTCTATGTCCTTCATTAACAAGTCTAGGTGGACCTTGGTTGATATCATCAGCATACATACCAAGAATGTTACCTCTTAGACCGTCGATCTGGTGACAGGCCACACATCCGTACTTGTTCGCGACTTTCATCGCATCGTTATATAGTGTCTCTCCTGCGTTCAGTCTCTTCACCCCTGCCAGTGGAAGTGGATCAGAAACTTGTCCAAGAAGAGCAACTGTAATTTTCTTAGCTTCAGCTTCACCCATGTAGAAGTTCGGCATTTTGTTTAAGTCACGGAACACTTTATCGATACCGATATCCCATCTTCTTGGGTTCTGTAAGTGAGCTGTGATCCAAGCATCTCTTCTAGGAGCAACGTCGTGCTGGATACCAAAACCAAACTGAGTGATTGGCTTTGATCCTTCTTTTGTTAACTCTGGTCCGATAGGAGCATAGTCTTCAAACCCTTCGATGTTGTGACAAGAGAAACACCCGTATTTACCAATTGATCTCTTACCAAGATCAAGAGTCTTCTCACGGTCGCCCATCTTAGCTACTTTTGCTTTTGCGTTTTCGATTGTGTCGAATGCAGATAAGTAGTCAGCTAAAAGTTCGTCGCGAGCTTTTAAGTCAAATGGTGCGAAAGTTAAGCTTTCGAACTGCTTGTTTCTTAGTGAAATTAAGTAAGCAGTGATGTCGTTAGCTTCAGCATCTGTTAGACGAAGAGACGGCATGATCGAATCTTCTTGGTAGTGCCATGGTTTTTTAATCCATGACATGATCCAGTCTGGAGATACTTTTGATCCAAGTCCAGATAACCATGGTCCAGCGTAAGCTTTAACAGCTTTTGACTGGTCTTCTAGTCCATCTACACCGTGACATCCCATACATCCGATTGTCGAAATAAGCTCTTTACCTTTATCAGCGTTACCACCGCGGTATTTTTCGTTCGGTTCGTATGGCTTCGATTTATCCCAAATGTATTCTGCGATAGCGTTTACTTCAGCGATGTTTAGACGAACAAATTCTGGTTTAGAGTTGTTTGACTGTCTAAAGAACGCCGGCATTTTTGTGTGTTTGTTGAAAGCTTTTGGCTCCCAAACCCAAGACTTGAACCATTCTTTATCAACTTTTCCAGCGATCTTAAGAAGTGATGGTCCCATCTTTCTTTTATGTTCCCAACCAGCAATCTTGTGACAAGCATTACATCCGTACTTCTCGATTGCCATACGGCCTTCGTTAAGAACTGTAGCACCTGGGATAAGTTCAACACCTTGGTGACACTTAACACAGCTTGCTTCTGTTTGAGACTTTGTAAACATTGGCTGAGGAACCTTGTGTGGTTCATGCCAGTTGTATTTTTTTACCCATTCTTTTTCTTGTGCTTCAGAGTCAGGCATGTGAGCAGCTGAGTTGAAGTCGTTTACTCTGTGTCCTTCCCCACCGTGACAAGCCGTACATCCAATTTGCTTCATTGGGTGTTTTGACTCTAGACCAACATACTGATCTAAGTTCGGGTGAGTCTTGAAAGGGTTAACTTCTTTTTCAAATCCAGGCTGGTCGATGAAAGTGTGACAAGTAATACAACGGTCAACTTTTGGAACCTGGCGGAAATATCTGTCATCAGTTACGTTGTTAACAACGATCTGGTGAATCTTGATTGTTGGGTCCATGAAATCGATGAACGGCAGGTTTCTTAGAGCAAAAACCGGCGTGATATCTGTCGACTTCTTTGCCATTTTTAATAGCTCTAAAGTATTTGTGATATCTTTGATTTCTTTTTCAGTTTCTGTGACTTCTTGATTTAAAGTCGCGATTTTAGCGTGAGCTTCTTTCTCCTGAGCTTGGTAAGCTTTCAGGTCATCTCTACCTTTATCAAAATCGGCCTTAAGTTCTTTAAGATCTTTATAGAACTTACCAACTTTTTTGAATTCTTCGTGAGCTTCAGCTGTTTCAAAGTTAAAGTTTTTAGCACCAACTTTACCGTTTAAAACCCCGTTAATGATTGTTTGAGCTTTGATTTTTGCGATAATTTTAGCTAGTTCTTTCTCAGCTTTTGCGATCTCTTCTTTTCTGCTGGCAACGATTTCGTTTCCTTTAGCAAGACGAGCATTTAATTCAGCAAGCTTCTTATCATCGATATTTTTAGCTGCTTCTTTAATTTTTGCATCTAAGTGACGTCTTTGAATTTTCATCGCTTCTACTTGATACGCTTTCCACGGTCTCATGTAGTCATCTAAGAAAACCCAGATCGTTGTTACGAAAAATATAAAGGACAAGATCGCCATGATCTTGTGGAGTTTTGGCATGCTGTATGCCATTCCTGGTTCCTTATTATTCTCACTCATTTTCAATAATCCTTAATAATATAAAAATCTTAAAATTAAATTACGGCCATTAAACCTATTACAGGTTGAGCTCCCACTCTGGTAGTGCAACGATATACTTCAAGCTAA
>CAXHHE010000044.1:0-14332 GCA_964016365.1 uncultured Bacteriovorax sp.
AGTCCTTAATGGATTCTTCCAGTCATCACCACTTAATGAAAGCGCAAATGCTGAATGAGCTAGCAATAGATAAACTAAAAATGCTGAAGTGATTTTTTTCACTAGGTCCTTCCCTTCTCGATGTAATCGTTTCCGAGAGAAATTAAAGTTAAACTTGAATATAAGTCCGATCTCCATGGGCCTCTTAATTTGAGTCCACGTCCATCATCTAAAACAAAATTGTCGATAGCAGAGACACCGAAAATTGTAACCTCTACGCCGTCTTTATGAGCTGGCCCGATTTGTGGATTTGCAGTAGAGACAACATCTCCACCATTGCTCTTGCAGAAAATCGAATACTGATCAAAGGTGTTTCCTGGAAAAGGAATTGTAGTCGCAGATGAGACGATGACAGGATCGATATCTGAGCCCACCACTACGGCACCACCACTTATAGAGGCCCAATAATTAAGTGCCAGATCATCTTTAAAAATATCAGAGGTGTGATCGGCCAAGCACTTATAAGTAAGGTTTCCATGGTGGATGACCATTCCTAAAAGGTAGGCAGTTCCCGTGGCCCATGGACTTACACCTTCACCAGAGCCACCGCCTCCGCCAGACCATGTATCCCAAAGAGCTCCATCCCAAACAAACATTTGCTTTAGAACTGTGTTGAAATAAAGTGCGCCCTGAGTGAGAGGGTTGCCCTCGTTGTCAGTTGAGGGTGAGGCTGATTTCGGTCCGAGATATCTCTTATCAAAATCTTTATATTTGTTAATCGTATTGGCCTCGGCGGTTTCAGCTGCGCTAGCCGCGCTTCCAGCTGCAAGCTCTGACTGAGCTGCTGAGTCTGCAGAATTGTCGGCATTTACCGCAGCTGTCTCAGCCGCTGTTTTTGCATCCACTGCTTGGCCTGCCGATATTGAGGCTGCGCTTGCGGAAGTGGTTGCTGTGTTGGCAGCTTCCTCAGCATCATCCTTTGCAGACACAGCTTCACCTGCCGCACTTGTAGCAGTCCCCACGAGTGTAGTGGCTTCATTGATTAAGGCAATTGTAGCGTTTGCAGCTTCAATGGCAGCATCACGAGCAGCGCGAACATCATCAAGATAATTTTCGGTTTGCTCATCGCTTGGTGTTTGATCAATTGAGTAGCGAATACATCGACTAACTTTCTCATCCAGCTCTTGACTGATCTGAGTAAGCTTGTCAAACATCGCCATAATAACTGAAGGCTTGAAATACCCCTGGTTATCCAAAGGGGTTTCTTGTGTTCGAGGTGTCTCCCTTGCTACGGTGAGCTTAGTCCCGACCGCAATCGCCACGCCCGACGCTGGGTAAACGACTTGGTCGTTAACAGAATCGATAGTGAAGTTGTTTAGAATTTTAGAAAGTGTTCCGTCTGTTGCTGTAAAATAAAGAGCAACTTCTTCTTCGGACTGATAAGGAAAAGGAATGGGAAAATTTTTATTTAGCCCATTCCCGTTATAAATTAGTTTTGTAACTTGGGAAGATACTGTCATCTATCGTTCCTTTTTTGGCCTTCTTCTGTAGATGTCTTTCACTTGGGGTTCCATCCCACTAGTATAGTCATACATATTAAAGAACCACTGATTAAACTGGTCTGGATAACCGAAACCGAGTGATGCCAACTTCGCCCCTTTCTCAACAGTATTCTGTGCCTCCTCGTTTCCTTTTGCTAAATCAATTGCTGAATCAGTAAAATTTAAAAGAGTTTCTGCAGATGCCAGGGCCGGACTCGGATTGTATCCAAAGCTTTTTGCACCAAGGGCCTGGTCAGAAATAACAGTCGTCACATCTCTAAGGATTGGAAAAAATGAAAGCGGATAACCAACAGTGTTTGCCACTGCGAACTTTAAAACTTCTTCCTCTTCATCCGGATCTGGCAATTTAAACATTAGTGCCGCGCCAGCAATCTGAAAGATCATTCTTCCAGCAAGGAACCCAAGAGCTCGTGGAATATCTTTATCTCTCTGGAATATTCCAACCTCTCTCATCCATCGGTTGTGCTCGGTGTTCAGCCATGAGAAAAACATTGTAAAGATTTTTTGAATCTCATTACCTCGCACAATTGAAGACACGTCGTACTTTCGGCTTGACCCGGCCACTCTTTCAATTAAAGTGTCCGCATATCTAACGGCCTCTTTCTCGCTCTTTCCATCGGCGATTGATTTATTATAGGCACCCATCCACATTGGAATGTTTGTGAACTCATCAGTCCATGCCATTAAACCGCCACCAAATTTAGAAACCGCGCTGGCCTCATCTTTTGAAAACTTATTGTGAACTTCTTCTATTGTGTAATCAGGAGACTCGGCGCGATCTCTCATGAAAGCTGATTTCTCATAAACAAAATCACGAGTAGTGTCAGCATTATTGGTTAAAAGCTTTATCGCATAGTCACCCATCCCATATTTAAAGTAAGACTTAAAGGCGTCCTTATATGTGAATCCCTCAACTGCATTTGGGAAGATAATCGCGTTGGCAAAGTTTTGAGTGATAACACTCACCTTATACATTAAAACAGCATTTGAAGTTTTATGTCTGACAATCTTAACGGCCTTCTCAATGGCGTTTAATGGCTCTCCGCCAGCGGCACCGGCAATGTTTTGAACATAGCTATTAATCTCTTTATGTCCTTCAGGAGTAAGGGTCTGTCTCATTTCAAGTTGCATTTCTTTTAAAGAAGTCAACCTTCTTAAGTCTGTAACGATGGGCCTAAAGTTCAAATCATGTATCACATCCATCAAGTGACGATTTACCAACCCCAGAGATAGTGCCACCGGGTACTGTGTATTCGATCTCTCTTTTGTATGCCCTGTTTTAGTAGAGGCCTTCCATGCTGGATTCTGTTCATTGTATAATGCAGTATCGGACCCCTCACGAATTTCAGCCGCTAGGCTACCGCGCGAATCTTCTTTTAATGGATAATACCCGCCATCAAGATCAACCTTCTCGCCGCCTTGAACGTAGACGCTAAACTTTTTATTCTCGACTTTTCCAGGTGAGAATCCTGTCATCTCCTTGTGGAGCTTCTTAATCTTGGGCCAGAAAGATTCAAGAAGATTCCAATTGGCCTGGACAAACTTCCAATCCTTCGCAGTTAATTCTCTTTGCAGAATTTGAAGAACAATACCCTCACCCCACGGAAGTGAAGAATCGATACCTACCGGCCTTGTTCCAAACAAGCGATCACGGTTTCCATCGTTCCCAAGGTTTAAGGCCATCGCAAGAAGCGACTCTTTCTTAAGACTGATTTTTAATTCATCAATATAAATATCTTTATTGTAGATATCCTTACGCTCTTGATCCGTATAAGTCGCCCACACACTCTCCAGACTTTTTCTGGCTTCGTGGATCATCTTGCTTTCATTATTGGCCGCTTCATAGACAGAATCTTTAAAGGTCCTGGTCCATAAACCATTCTCTTCCCAGTTGTCCAAAGGCCCCAGAATTGTCTCAATCTTTTTAAGAGAGAACATATACTGGCGCATCCAGCCTTTAAGCTTGTCAATTTTAGTATCAACAAATTTATTCTTAAATCTCTTGCCCGGATCAAAGTTCTTTTTAGACTCGGCGACGAGATTACCGGCAAGCTCTGACATTGTAATCTTTCCTTCGAGGGCAAAAAGCTTGTCTTCGAAATTCGCAACTTGCTTGATGTTTGAAATAGCATTTCTAACATCTTCGAGTTGTTCAATGGTCAACTCACCAGTTTTAATTCTGGTTGTTTCAGTAAGTAACCATCCTGGAATATTAGTGATCCCAATTGTTTCATCGTATTTTTGAACCCACTGCTCTAGGGTATCTCCTTGAAAATCAGGGTCAAAATCTGCGCGAACTATGCCAAACCTCTCAAGCATTTTACTTGCCTGATACCAGTGATCTTCGTTTTTGAAAGATTGTCTTGAAGAAGTTCTAACTTCATTTAAAAACTTTAAATACTTTGTTGATCTCTTCTTGATGGACATTGATTCTTTTGCCAGGGCATGATTTAGCATTTGCTCATGCTTCGCAGTTAGGGCCTTATCCCAATCGTTATTGGCAATTGCTTTTGCAACCCTTAAGGCAGCATTTCTTTCGGCCGTAAAATATTGAACAAACCTTCCGGCATCAGAATGAGATTTTTTTGAAAGCATCTCTCTGGCCTGTGCTTTAACGAGATCAGCTTCGTTTTTGCTATAGCTTGTGATCGCCTTGTTAAGCTCCTTAATAGACTCTCTAAACTTAGCCGCCTTACTCTTTCTCTCTTGAGCATCCTTTGCAGCTAACCATTCAGAGGCTAAGCGCTTTTGATCTTCACGAATTTTTCTTTCCTTTTCTCTTTCAGTCAGACGATTGATCTCTTTCGTGTGGCGCTCCGCCATGCGATCAATCTTTTTTTCAAACTTAACTTCAGTTTTACGAATGGCCTTAGATTCAATCCAGCGACGAATTAAATCATCCTGATCCTTCTCCATGGCGTCTGCAATCTTTTGATTTTCAGACTCGGTTTCTTCAAGAATTTTCTTTCTAAAGATTTCCTTTTCAAGTGCTAGAAGCTCAGTAGATTTATCTCCATGGATCGCCTCCCTCGCTTTTTCACGAATGATTTCCTTGTCAGTTAAAGACTCGAATTCTTTCATCGCTTCTTCAACTTGGCTTTTTACCATTGTGTCGATAGTAGGCATATCTTGGATTTCTTGGGCCATGTGATCGCCAGAAGTATATCCAAGACCTTCAGCGGCCATGTCGAATTGAATCTTTCTCTCTTCAGATAACTCGCCTTTGATAAACTTAGTCGACGTCTCCCAAATATCCTTAGACTTAATTGCGTCCTTTATGGCCTGAATCTGTTGACCAGCATCTGACTGTCTAACTTCTTCACGAACCTTCTTGGTGATCTCTTTTCTTTTTTCTGCAAGAAACTCTCTATGATCAGTAGAAATTTCCTTCATCTGATCTTTCATAAGGGCGGCGAACGCGCGCTCCTCGGCTTCAAATCTAATATCATTCAATTTAGATTTAACAGCTTCTGGCATATCTGAAACATCAATATCACTTTCAATCCCAGCTTCTTTTTTTGCCAGCGCGATTTCATTTTCAGTGGCAACCATGCGGGCCATAATCTCACGAACGTCTGGGGTAATTTCAGAATCAAGGGCCCTGACTGATTTATAGATTCTCGTAAGCCATTTTCTAAATTGGCCAAAGACTCTCCTTAATCCTTTAGTAGGTGCATCTCCCTCCATTAGATATCGTTCAAAGCCACGTGCAAACTTTTCGTGTTGTTCGACCGTAAGTTCTGTTTGCTCTGGGTTGTATCCTAGCCAATCAGCTAACTTACTCCAGTCCTTTAAAAATCTCTCTGAAGCATCCCCGCTCATGGCGTGATTGTAAAAGTCTTGGAAAAAGATATGGGCCGACTCATGAAGAAATGTTGACTGATCAGCTTCAGCAAAGAGGCGAACAATTCTTTGCCCATTTCTAAACTCAACTGACCCGCGCTTAATATCCTTAACATCTTGGAAGTACTTGTTTTCTGTGGCCCTATTGATTTTGGCCTCGAAATCCGATAAGCTAACAGACGAGAGAGGTAATGCGGTGGGCGAATCAGGTGCGCCGGGATTCGACGCTTTATCAGCGGAAGTCACCCCTCTCTCTCTATTTTCAACCCCTAAATTTACAACCTTAATATTATACAATTCATTGTTGTTCTTTCGATCAACCTGTAGTTGCACAACCGTATCAAAGCCATTTATCTTTGCGTTTGAAAAGTAGTAAGCGAAATCTCTTCCCTTGTTCTTTTCGTCTTTGACTGCTTCTTCGTAGAACACAGCACTCTCAATAATCTTATCAATCTCAGAGATAACCCTGATAATGTCTTTTGTCTGAGAGGCAAGCTTTGACTTTCTTCCATTGAGTTCAGATAAGACCTTGCCGCGAGTATTCTCAGTAATCTTAATCTGATTTCCCGTGTGCTTATTTGTTATCGCCCTGTCTGCCAAATAATTATTTGTGAACTTAGAAAGATCTTCTTTTAAATTAATTGCCAGAGGAGTTGTAATCTTTGTAACGTCTATAACTCCAGGTAATTCAACCGTGCTCTGCTTTACCTGAAGACCAGCATCTCTTCTTTCCTTGCTTTGGAAAAACTCAGTCTTGCCTTGGTTCATTGCCTGGCTAACTTCAAATGCAGAGTCTAAAGAATCGGGATCAACCAAAGAAACAAAGTCCAGGTTGGGTGCAATAGCGTTTTGAGCACTATCACCTTGCCCTTCCTTGAGGGCCTTTACCACTTGCTGAATTAGAGGATTCAAATTTTTAGAATTTCCTTTAGATGATACCTTCAGGAAATCTTTCTTTGTTTTAAAGTTTTCTCTAAACCATGCAGGAAAAGTTGAAGGAATTGATTCAACAATCTGATCACCACCAACCTCTCCTTCTCTGAATGCTCTTCTTCCCGCCTCGGCCTGAGAAATTTCATTTTGCATTAAGGCGATAGTCTGCCTAATGGCGCTAATAGATTCGTCGCTTTGATAAACCTCTGGAAATCCTAAGTCGGCAAGAGCTTTTTTTACTTGTGCTGAATCCACAACTTCACTGGATTCAAATGAAGGAATTTGTTTTCTTTGATAGCCAGCTGATGCTTTGTCGTTTCCGTTTACGATTGTGGGCCTATTGTTCTCAAACCACTCTCTAACCGTAATTCCTTGACGGGCAGAAGTAGCAACTGCGATATTTTTCCAAAGAGTCGCTGAAGCATCTGCAACTTTCCCATCCTGGCCACGGTTTATTAGATCAGTCCTAATGGCCGTATAGACCTCATCGGCCTGTTGAGCAATTGAGTTGTCTTCTTCGATTTGAGCTTGCGCCACCTGGTCCTGGGCCAGGAGTTGAGATTTTAACTCTTCTGAAAGTTTAGCGTTTTGATTACTAGAATAATCTTCTTGTGAAAAAGTAATATCATTCTTTAATCCTTCAAAGTGCTCTGTTCCTGAAAGTTTACTTGTCCATTTCCCCATAGGGATTTTAATTTGCCCACCGGTTTCAGTTGCTTCCTGGACCTCATTTTCAATTCCAAGCTCTTTACCCATAACGTCTGGATCAATCCCTTTCGATTGAAAATAAGTCCTAAACTCTTCAGCTCCAATGTAGACGTTCTCAATATTGGTTCCACCCACCATGTCGTTAATTACTTCTGCATGAGCTTCTGGATCTCGAGACTTAAGCTTTGACTCGTTCGCAATTTTTCCAATTTCAGAATAGGCCGCAGATAATCTTCTGGCCTTCATTGTATTTACTTGACGCTGATACAGGGCCCCCGTTGCAGTCATGGATCCACCAGACCCCGCACCAATAATAAAGGCATCGGCCATTCTTCCACCGATCCCCTCAAGGGCCTTTGGATCAACCGTGGCATAAGAGCTAAAGTCTTGTGCGGCTTGAGTTACTAATTCTTCAAAACCTTCAGAGGCCATAGAGTGAGTAATTTGTTTTGCAACTTCAACCATGGCTTTCTTTGCAGCGACCTCACCAATTTCACCGGTTAACCTTTTGCCAAGGTCTTTTAGAATGCGAATGCTTCCAGTTGTACCGAAACTCATGTTCTCAACTAGAGACTCAAATGAGCCTTGGTAAACAGAATTCAACGTAGAGGCTGCTGGATCATATCCTTTATCAAGATTTTCTTTTAGGGAGTTTGCCGACTGTATTGAACCCGTTGCGAGCATTGATGCTCCAACACCTGCACCAGATAAACCGAGTGCAATATTCATGATCTGCTGAGGAGCGTTTAGGGCAATGTTGGCAACCAATGTTCTGGCCCCACCTGTATAGTCCCCATCAAGAAACTTTTGCGAAACACTTTCAGTCGCAATCTTAGGAATATAAGCTTCGCTTTGCTCATCGTAAAATTTAGCAACTGGGTTATTAATTAACATCTCAGGAGGAGTGACTTGAAGATCGGGACGCCCCACTGCTTTAGCAATTTGGTTTTGAGGATATGCCGCAAGAGAGTAAGCTAAGGCCGGAATTCTTGAAGTGTTTGAGTACAAAGTTGCCAGTCCTGACTGAGCGCTATTGTAAACATCCATAAAGAAATTGCTATCATCAATTGCCTTTTCGGTTTTACTCAGGTTTTCATAATCATCTGAGGCCATAAACATATTTTTCTGTTGTGCTAAAAACTTGGCCGACTTCGGAAATCTTTTTTCGTAATCGTTCCAAAAAGTGGAGTCAGGAGCTGCGACAAATCTTTCTGCATCCTCTAGGTTTTTATCAATGAATGCTGGACTCTCTCTGAGTTCTTCGGCATATCGCTTAACCTTTGCCATTCTTTCTGGGTTATACCTTGAAGCTTCATCATAGTTCTGAATAAGAATACTGTCTTGATCGGGAAGGTTTAATTTTCCCAACAGGCTCTCATCTGTATCAGGCAACTGAAATGGCTCCTGATTTTCATCAAGTGGTATTTGAGAATTAAAATCGCCGGGCAGTTTAGTAAGTTCGTTCATTAGTAATTTCCTTCAGGATATCTTTTTAAGACATATTTAATATTATCTGGTGTGACTCTTAAGCCTTTTTTCATTAAAGACTGAATCGCATTATGGGCGGGTGTTCCTGCTTTAATGGCTTCATACCCCCCAAGCTGACTTGCAAAATTATCAAGATCAGAAAGGCCTAAATCTTTCTTGCTGGTTTTTAATTGAATTCCCTGACCAATCGCTTGAAGTTCTTTAGTGCCAATATCGTTTTGAATCATTCCCCAAGCTTCAGAGTTGGCATCACGCTTTTCAAAGTCCACTTGGTATTTAGGCTTCTTCGTGTCCCAAAGAGTTCCTTTGCTGGTAACGATATCTTTTAAAGCTTCCTTTGCGTATGAGCTTGCTTGCTCAGGTGTCATGCCTTTTGTTGCTTGCTTCATTTCGTAAAGAAATGTATTTTTCTCATCTTTCTTTGATGCGGAAAAATTTTCATCGGCCAATAGCTTAATTCTATCGAACCCTTTATTGCCGGCTTCACCTGTTAGCTCCGAATTAAAAAGAGACTTTCTAAACTCAGTCCAGTCATCAACAGAAAGAATGCCATCTGCGCGAGCTTTGTCGATTTGTTCCTTTTGAATACTGCCGTCCTTTACCCCTTCATAAAATCTCATGTAGGTGTCTGGGCTTGTCTTAATAGAAGATGAATAAAATTTATTAACAGCATCTTCCATTTGAGATTGCTGATATCTGTCCGTGCCCAGACTAGAAAGCTTCAGTGCCTCATTTAAAGGAAGGCCATTCTTTTTTGCGGCGACCAGTTGATTGTGAAATGAATCAAGGGCTGCCGATTCTTGCTGAGACTTTTGCTGGCGAAGATTTCCGGCCTGTGCCTCCATAAAAGAGTTAAGCTTTAGCTTTTCATCAGGTGTGTAGTTACCGGAATTAATATCCTTTTGAACCCTAGCGAGGTCAATGTTTCCATCTCCAAGCCTGAAGTTCTTATATTTATTTTCCCAAAGATTTAATCTGTTAAAATCAAAATTCTTGCCTTCAACCATTTGAAGAGTTTTCTGATAGAATTCAGGCGAAATTTTATCTTTAAAAATTTCAAGAGTTTCTTTTGCCTTGGCAGGATCTTTTTCAAGGTAAGCATTAATATTTGTCGCGATCATCTGATCTGCAAGTTTTCGACTCTCCATTCCTCGCGCTTCTGCTGAGTATCCCTTGAGGGTAAGGTTAGAATCGTAGTCCTTTGTGGCGTTATTAACTTCGGCCATGAGCTCAACCGGATCAGTCAAGCTAGCTGCTCTATTTATACGACCATCGTTAGATGTTTTAATTTGAATATCAAAAGACGCCTGTCTTTGTCCCGCCTCGTGGCGAGCAACTGCATTTCTTGAAGACTGAATCCTTGTTCCAATTGACGACGCGAACGCCGCACGGTCTTCATCATTATCAAATCGAGAAGCATATTTATCTGCGATGGCCTTCGATTTCTCATCAAATAAAGGCGTAGAATCTTTGGCCGAATCTAATTGACGATTTAATATACCTTTAGGAGTCTGGTTTTCATCAACATCAGGAGAGTAAAGTTCATCATCTAATTCCTTTTCGGCCTCTTCTGTGGCCTTCATTAAATTCTTCTTTCTCTCGATGAGTTCTTGCTTGTAGAAATATTCACCGGCCGATTTACTAACGTCACTAAACGATTGGGCCAATCTCTGATTAGCCTCCATAACATTGTTTGCAACAATTCCCTTGTCGAGAGTTGCAACCTTATTTGTTTGAACTTGGAATGATTTTACCTGGGCACGGTTTTGACTAACAGGAACTTTCATGCTTTCCCCTTATGATCTATTCATAGTGGCACCTGCTCCAGCGGCAGAGCCTACAAGTGTGCCAATTGCATTTATCTTCGCAGCTTGTTTAGCATTCGATGCTTGAATTCTGTATGATGATTCTTCGGCGTAGAGATTTGCTTTTTGATTAATGGCGTTTCGTTTAGTTTGCCAAGCAACTCGATCTGCATTGTGCAAGATCGCGGCTTCATCTTCATTTTGTTTCATGGCCGTATCATCTTGAATGTCATGAAAAGTTGATGAGTCACTATATACGCCATTTGCTGCCATAACAGCTCTTTGGGTTTCACCAATCTCTTTACTTTCCTGCCTTGTTTGCTTGACTGCTCTTGCCGCATCATCAGCATTAAGTGCTAGATTTTCACGAGTGGCCTTATCGACTTCTTCTACCTGGTCCTTTGTTCTATCTGCGAGGTAGTTATAATATTGTGAATTTAATTTTCCTTGCTGGTATTGGCCGTAAGCTGAAAGAGCTCCGCCGTAAACCTGACCGCCCGCTGCTGCCGCTGGATTGCACATAGTTTCTCCTAAATTAAAAATAGAAAGAAAGGTTCTCCTGTGCTCGGGTTTTTGTATCCTTCTTCGATGACTGCATTCAATTTCTCAACAAGCTTTAAACTTAGTTTATTACTTGGGTGAATTAAATTAAAAAGAACTCCATAATCCTTTTTAAACATCTCCACATAATCTATTGCCAGCTTGAAAAACCTTTTCTTAAATTTGCGAACCTCATCGGTTGACAACATCCAAAGAACGGCGCTGGCCTTATCATCGTTAACCGGGACTATGCCGAACATTAATACAACTCTACCCTCAAACTCAACGGTGTAACACGTGGACTCTGGACTCTCGAAACCAGAAAGAATAGTCTCTCCAATCTTGTGCCCAGTGATTCCCATAAGGCGCAATTCTTCAATGTCGGCCGGTCGTAAATTTTCTTTTAAATAATCGACGTCACTGCGTATCGACTTTCTAATTTCTAAATTGTGATCTTTATAAACCCTGTACTCCACCTATCCCCCAAATGTAATTTTCGGATTAATAGATAGAATCGTAACTGGAAGAGGGTCATCTTGCTTGAAGCACACTGTACCATCGGAACTGTAGCCAGCGCCGGCAAGTGGTTGGGAATAGTCCCCCGTATAAAGCGGGTAAGGCGTATCAAGTTCACCGTCTGGAATGAGTGAGTCAATTGGATCCATTTCCTCATCAAGATCGCTAGGGCCAATCTTTCCACTTCGAGAATTTAAAAAACTAAAAATAACTTCTGAAATTTTAACAAGCCTTCCAAGGGATGGCCCATCCTGGGTTTGTGCCTGGACCTTTAGAGTTTTTAAAACGGACTCATACCCTAATCCAACGGTTACAACAGAGGCTTCATGATCTAAATGGATCTTTCCATCTTCAACAACTAGTCCCTTTATGACTCGACCATCAGCAAGAGCGTTAACAGTCATACCCTCCAGGTGGTTTAATCCACTAATTTGAGATGTAGGTGCTCCCTTGTAAGTAAGTGCAGAATCTAAAAAGAAGGACTCTTTAACATCTGTGGATGGAAGCCTTCTTCCAAGTCTTTCGATGTATCTTTTATCCCCACGCTTAACGACAAAATAAACATCATTCTGCCCGTTTCCAGGAATAGAACAAACCGATTCAAACTTGCCCTGGGTTTCATGCCATGACCAACCAATAACATCTTGCTCTTTCACATAAGTTAAACTCAATGCGATCCCATCACTGCGAACACACCACACAAGAGAGTCAGGCTCTTGCTGATATGCCATCTCGCGAATTGCCTTATCCTTAAATAAGTGTGAGGAAAAAATTGATAAGTCGCCACCAGTGTATCCATCAGCTGAGTAGTCATAACCAAAGTCACGAACAACTGAGCCCATTGCTTGCACGATAATGGCCCTGTTTCCAATTACAACAGGAGCAACCGAACTTGAGCCACGATACCCATAGGTCCTGGTCTTGACGGTTGTTGGAGTAAAAACCCCATCAGATCCAACGCCGGCCTCTGATGCTGACGTAAATGCAAGAATCTCGTTTAAGGCGATCATGTTCTTAATGCCATTCATTTTACGAGAAGGGATATTTACACCGACTGCATCTGTATCCAGGAGTGGAGAACTTGTTCCGAAGTTTACATAGTTACCAGTCTTTGATGCCCAAACAGTTTGAGGCTCTGATGGAGTGGCGCCAGCACAAAGTCTATCTTGATGAAAGGCCCCACAACTTGGGAACCCTCTCTTGATTGACCAACTTCCTTCTTGCCACGAAATTAATTTATAAGGTGATGCCACAATGGTTGAACCAAAAGGCTTCATTACTTTTGCGGTTACATTATGGTTGTCAATTCTGGCGGTGATCTTTGCGATACCGTCAAGCTTATAAGAATCAACTGAGAAATCAGCACTGCACGTACCGCCACCATAGTTAATCATCTTAATAGTCATCTGACATAATTCATCTTCAACGCCAGAAACATCAAGGTTATAGTCCCCAGAATTATGACTGAATGTTTTAATAGCTTCCCATGCAGCACCGGCCTTAAGCTCGCGCCTCATGATTTGGATTGCTCCACCCCATGTTCCACGAGTTCCGAGTCTCCATGTTCCCTTAACGAGAAGATCACTTCCCGCTTGAACATTGGATGCCAAGGTTGCAGTAAAGCTTCTTCCCTCTGTGTACTGCTCAAACTTTAAAAGGGCTCCCACGTGACCAAGTGTGAATATCTCATCGATGTAAGTGTTGATATTAATCAAGCTGTCTTTTTCAAAAAAGGTAGAAGTCGGTGCCGAATTCAAAGTGATCAATAATGGTTTTGTAAATTTCTCCAGCATGAATGGACCTTCCTCAAAAGGAAAATCAGAAAGATCCCAAATATTTTCAGCATACCTAGTGAGCATTCTTGGTGGATGTGATGGATGGAATAAATAAAGAACATCTACTGATTGAATGTATTTCAATTCAAAGATTTCTTCTTCGGAATAGGTTGTGACAATTTTAACCGGTGCACCCATTCCGTTATCGACAAGCCCGCCATCCTTAATAACTCGAATGTAATGGTGGCCGAACTCAAGAGCATAAGACTGATCAACTGAGAACTCAAAGGGAATCAGTCTAATTGGATGTCCTGGATCACCAAAAACTTTATCTCCCTCGGCAACAAACTCAAGCCCGCCGCGATTAGAAGTTCCACCATGGGCATGAATAATAAAATTTTTAAGAAGCCTTAACCCTGTTGAGTACTTTTGAATATCAATTCTTGAATGAAGCGAAGGTGAAAACTCTCCACCTGAAAATGATGGTTGAAGTAAATACATTCACTACCTCGATTGTAATAAACTTGAGTATGATGGTTTTTGCTGAGAACCTTCACGTCCATTGATGAGATCAGCTTCAGCGAGTACTGTTCTTGAAACTTGCATCATGGCCTGAGCTTTCTGCATATCCCCAGTTAAAGGAACGGCCAGAGCAGCAGATAGTCTGTACGAAAAATATTCAACAAATTTCGCATCAAAAAGATTGGGGTCAGTCACACGCTTAATGTACTTGGCCCATGCCGTCTCAACATCTGTGACGATGGATTGAACCTGAGTAAGTGGCGATAGTGTTGGTTCAAAATTCTGAGGTATTGGATTGGATACAGTCGCTTCATTAAATACTTTGAGAAGCTTTAAGCAATCAGAGGGTTGCTTATAAATATAAAGAAACCCGGGCACTGATTCATCGATGGGCGCCAGGGGGACTGAGAGAGTTGCAAACTTCCAATTCCCATCTCTTAAAGATGCGTCTCTGATAATATTAAAAGCATCCTTGCAGGCCCTAGATGTTGATGTGTTCTCATCCAGAGAGAGAATTCTCTTGTGTCCGATGTGACTTAAGCTCATATTACAGATTTCAACATTTGATGCCATGGCGATTACCTCAAACAAAAAAGGGGCCGAAGCCCCTCAAGTCTGTCTCTTATACACATCTGACGCTGCCGACGAAGGCTTCTGTGTA
>CAXHHE010000045.1:0-14179 GCA_964016365.1 uncultured Bacteriovorax sp.
ACACAGAAGCCTTCGTCGGCAGCGTCAGATGTGTATAAGAGACAGGAAATCGATAGCGATATCTCTCACCCGTTTTATCTTCTTAAACCGGGTGAGATCAAACTTCATGCTGAAACCCGTTACTTTATGGAAGAGCATGAATATGAAAAGGCCAGTACCGTTCAGGACCTTTTTGAATATGAACACTGGTCTTATAAAATTGAAAATGCTTACGGCCTTCCAGGTGGCAGACTGATTGGAGGCTCTCTTTCAGCGATCTCTAACGGGAGACTTTCAAAAGAATACGCTCCATCCCTCAACATTCCAAATAGCGGAGTCTCTTATCAAGGCCTTCATGCTTTTGAGCTCTACTACGAAGAACACTTCAAGGCCGATAGTGATAAAAATAAACTGGCCTTGAGAATAAAAGTTAAGGGCTCTCCATTAAAAGGCAAAGAGTCTAATTACACTTATTCTGGCAAAGATTTATCACTGGGTTTTCTTTACTCTCACCGCCACGAAGATTGGCGCATCTATGGAGATTTCCACGCAGAAATCATCGGAAGAAAAAAAACCTGGAAACAAAATGGCGAACTGGAAACAGTCAATGCTTACTCTCAATTTGGGACACTCTTAGGAGCTCAGTGGCTGCAGGGAAAATGGTTTCTTGATGGGTATGCCCTCTTTTACCTGACGACTGACTACAATTCACACAGTGCCTCTTATACGAGACTCACAGATAAAGGATTTGTCGTTGGAGGAAAGTTTGCTGTTGGATATTTTTTATCAGAGCGCTCTTTCATGACACTTGAACACGTTAGAAGAGGATCAAATTTCAATGTCATTACTGATGCCAAGAATGACTCCACTGAGTTTGAAATAGAAACTCAATACTCTAAGCTGGGGGTCACATGGTTCTTCTAAAATGGCTTCTCCCTGCTTTAGTCCTGCTTCAATATGCTTTTGCCGAAGAACAAAGGCCACTTCAATTTGAAGACAAATCTTACTTAAAAGAAATTGGCAATGATCTCATCAGTCCGATCACCACTCCGGCCAAATGGATTCTTATCGGAGGAACGATCACCACCGGGATGATGTACATCACAAGAAAAGACATCACGTACAGAAAAAGAGAGAGCTACCGTGAGGCAAAGCCACTTGGAAAGCTGGGTTTTATCGGCGACTACGTTGGGTATGGCCTGCTCAATCTGGGGTATAGTTCCTACTTTCTTTGGCAGGGAAAATTTCATGATGACCCAAAGGCACTGGAGCGTGCCGAGCACATGTTAAGGGCCACAACTTACACCGTCGCCTTAACCACTGCTCTGAAATACACAATTAATGAAAAACGCCCTGGTTATCCGGATGATCATCATTCATTTCCATCTGGGCATTCTTCTGCTTCCTTTGCTTTTGCCTCAGTCGTGGCCTTACAACACGGATGGTTCTGGGGAGGTATTGCCCATGGGGCAGCGGCCTTCATCGCCATTAGCCGTGCCAATGATGATTTTCATTACCTGCACGACATCACGGCCGGTATTACTATCGGTGCTTCATTTGCTTGGGGTGTGTACTACAACCTCCAAAAGGGAAATCCCTACTGGCTGACACTCGTGCCAGTGCCTAAAGGCGCAGGTCTTGCCATGGGATTGGACTTCTAGATTTTTTTCATCTTATTAAAAAGCGGCATCTTTAGTTCCGTAGGCAGAACACCTGCATTGATATTGACTTGAATGCTGGCAAAAAGAAGACGTGGGGCCTTAAGTGTTTTATCGCGGGCCTCACGAAAAGTGACATACTCTTCTCTTGATGTTTCTTTTCTTAGCTGAGTATTATGAAGTTTTGACTGTCCAATCGTTGTTTCAAAACGCAGCTCTCTTCCATTTGGTTGGTAATCATGGCCAACAAACACAATGGTATCATCAGGAAGTGAGTAAAGATTTTCATGAACTGATGTATAGAGGTCCTGTGCGCTCCCATCAGGAAAGTCGCATCTGCCAGTTCCAGAATCTTCAATAAAAAGGGCATCTCCGCTAAAGACCATATTGTTGATATGAAAGCTCATACACGCAGGCGTGTGCCCAGGTGTTGGAATAGCATGAATTTTAATAGATCCCGCAGAGAACTCTTCATGATTTTTAATTAATTTATCAAATTGAGAGCCGTTTGTTTTAAAATCATCCCCAAAATGGAAAACATCTTTGAATGACTTTTGCACTTTTTGGATATTCTCACTGATGGCAATTTTTATATTAGGAAAATAATCTTTTAATTCCTGTGAACTCGACAAATGGTCAGCATGAGCATGAGTCTCAAGGCAGTAATGAGGATGAAGTTTGTGCTCTCTGATAAAATCCAGAAGCAACTTCAGGCTGTTGTTTTCAATCGCCCCAGATGCCGGATCGTAATCCAAAACAGGATCAATAATCACTGCATCTTTGGTGTTATGATCGTACACGATATAAGTTAGAGTCGATGTGTCTTTATCAAAAAAATGCTGAACGTTCATAATCCCTCATTAAAGTTAAGAGCAAAAAATTTTATTCAAAGACAAAATTAGCTTTTGTATTTTTTTATCAGAAATACTGTATATTGAAAAGTTTCCTTCTTTTCTCGAGGCAAGAAGACCTTCTTTTTGCAGGCGAATAAGAAATTGTGAAGTCTGAGACTGAGATAAGTCACTTCTTTGCATGATTTCTCCGACACTTTTTTCTCCATCCATTAAGAGACAGAGAATTAAAAGTCTTTGAGGATGTGAAAGCGCCTTAAGTATTTCTGAAACCTCAACGCTCTTTTGTTTTAAATCTACATTTTTTTTCACATTAAAACCTTTTGCCCTATCGCTATAAAAGAATACAGAACGACTAAGGTAAAGACAACTCTTCGCCCCAAATCATTCCATTTTGCAGGTATTTTCGCTGTTAATTTTTTGACTAATACTGATGCGAGCAGTGTGCCTATAAAAAGAAACAGGATATCCCCCCTTTTCATTCCTTCACTTCCTCTTTTAAAAAACTGCAGCACAAAAGAAGAGAGTGAAATTAGAAAAATTAAAAGCAAACTACTCGGAAGGGCCTCTTCATAACTAAGATGAAAGACTGTGATCAAAAGAGGGATGATAAGCACTCCACCACCTAGCCCTGTCAATGTCGTCAACGCACCAAAAGCAATTCCGGCCAAAAGAGTTGGCCAGAAGCGCTTTACTTCAAATCCCTCTTTTGGAGTGGATCTTTTTTTCCACACACTCCAAAGTCCATAAAGGCTGATTAAAGCGAGTAAAAATGCAGTGATCAAATCTCCGACAAAAGGCTTAATTTGCAAAGCAATGCCCGTCCCTAGGAAACTACTCAAAAAGAGCCCGATCACAATCTTATAATCGGCCTTTGGCCCCTCTCCTCTATGAGTTCCAAGGTAGTTAATTCCCGAAGCGATCATGACAACAATCAAGGAGAGAAAAGTCGCTTCATTTAAAGAGACCTGCAGCCCGTTCAAAAACAATGGAATCGCAATAAGAGCGCCTCCTGCACCTGTCAGTCCCAAAACTAATCCAGTTATTAAACCTATAAGTGTCAAAATCATGTTTTATCTCCTGCATTGACAATATTATTATATTATAATATTGTTATATTGTCAAAGGAGGTTCTATGTTACCATTTATAGGTGGAATTCTTATCGGTCTGGCCGCAGCCATCTTGTTTTTAACTAATGGCAGGATTATGGGTGTGAGTGGAATAGTCGGAAACCTCATCTCCCCTGCTTCTTTAAAAGAAAAACAATGGAGACTTATCTTTCTTTTGGGACTCTTTAGTGGAGCCTTTGTCGTGAAATGGCTCTTTCCTCTCTCCCTTAATCTCTCTACGACAACCGGCCCTTGGGATTTTGCTTTGGCAGGACTTTTAGTCGGTGTAGGGACAACGCTCGGAAGCGGCTGCACATCTGGGCACGGTGTATGTGGAATTTCTCGTTTCAGTCCGCGCTCACTTATTGCCACTTGCACCTTTATTGCTTTTGGAGTCCTTGGGTTTTTCCTTTCTAAAGTTCTTCATGGAGGTTTTTAATGAAAGCTCACCTCGCTTCCTGGTTCGCTGGTTTTCTCTTTGCCCTAGGTCTTGGGATCTCTGGCATGACCCGCCCGGATATCGTTCAAGGTTTCCTGGACCCTTTCGGCAACTGGAATCCAAGTTTGATTGGAGTTATGGCCGGTGCCATCCTCATTTTCTCTGTTGCCTACCGATTAATCATTAAGCGTAAAAAACCACTGTGGGCAGAAAAATTTAACCTCCCTACAAAAAAAGACATTGATCCCCGTCTGATTATAGGCGCTATGCTCTTTGGACTGGGCTGGGGATGGGCCGGTATTTGCCCGGGACCAGGCCTCGTTTCACTGGTAAGCGGTCACCTGGAGTTTTTTATTTTTATCGCAACAATGCTTATTGGGATGAAACTCTTTATGTGGTTTGAAAAGAATTGGTTAAGTTAAGAGTATTGAGATGACGAGTGGATTAACTTAAGGTTATAGTTTTTCTATGGAATACATGAACGTTTTTTTAGAAGAATTAATCCAAAAATACTCCTCTGACAAAAAAGGCTCTCAGGCCAGTTACATACCTGAACTGGCCAAAGTGAATCCTGATTATTTCGCAATTGCGCTCGTCACAGTGGATGGAGATGTTTACTCTGCCGGAGATGTTGGGCAAAACTTCACTCTGCAGTCGGCCTCAAAACCTTTTGTCTATGGCATGGCCTTAGAAGAGCACGGCAGAGAGTTTATCAGAAGCCGCGTTGGTGTTGAGCCAAGTGGTGAAGCCTTTAACTCCATCGTCGAACTAGAAAAAAACACTCACAGGCCATACAACCCGATGATTAATTCTGGAGCGATTGCTATCAGCAGTTATATTCAGGACAAAGATAAAATCAAAAGATTAGAGCGCGTGCTCAATCTCTTTGGCGACTATGTCAATCACCCGGTGAGTGTGGATGAAGCCGTTTTTCAATCAGAGAAAAAAACAGCTCACCGCAACCGCTCTATCGCTCACCTTCTTCGTCACTTTGATGTCATTGGTGATGACATTGAAGAGTCACTGGATCTTTATTTCAAACAATGCTCGATTTTAATTAATACAGTTGATTTGGCGACAATGGCAGCGACTCTTGCCAATAACGGAGTTCAACCTAAAAGCCAAAAACAAGTGATCAAAGAAGAATACGTCAGTGATATGTTAAGCCTGATGTTTACCTGCGGGATGTACGATACAGCAGGTGAATGGGCCTACACAGTCGGGCTTCCGGCCAAAAGTGGCGTGAGTGGATGCATCCTGGCCGTGGTTCCTGGAAAAATGGGAATTGCTGCTTACTCTCCACTTATTGATCAGCACGGGCATTCTGTTCGCTCAGTTAATGCGATTAAAGACTTAGTGAAGAAATACAATTTAAGCATTTTTAAATCATAAGAGGATCGTCCATGGATCAGGTCAGGCTTCCCATTGAAAAAATTGAATACTTTATTCAACATGAATCATTTGTTGTTTTAATTGTTGCCCTTCTTTTTGGATGGATCTTTTACAAACTTTTCTTAAAACGCATTTCCGACAAAAGGCACGCGACACTAAGAAGACGTTTTATAAAAACCGGCCTCTATCTGGTTTTGGCCATAGTGCTCGCTCTCTTTCACTGGGGAATTATCCAGGCGACCTGGACAGATTACTTTACCGTTAAAATTGCCAACTACATCGGCCTCATATCTTTTCTTATCTTAGTCACAGTCCTTATCCGCTGTGCCCAGATCTATGTTTACCTCTATCTCTTCCTGGCCAATATGAGCCAGGGGGTTCCAAGACTTATCGCCAACCTTTTCACTCTGCTCTTTTCTACCTTTGTTGTGAGCTGGATTGCCGCTGATGTTTTTGGTTTTAACTTAGCAACTGTTCTTGCCACTTCTGCTATCTTTACTATCGTTCTCGGTCTCGCTCTTCAAGATACGTTGGGAAATTTATTTTCCGGTGTGGCATTGCAGATTGAAAGACCATTTCAGTTAGGTGATTGGGTTGAAGTTCATAATTCCGATGATAAGTGGGTTGGACAAATTCAGGAGATCACCTGGAGAGCAACTTCTCTTTTAGGTTTTGGTGACGAACTGATTGTGATTCCCAATAAAACGATTGCTCAAAGTCAGCTGCTCATTTTTTCAGACAGAAATAAGCCTGCGCGTTTTTCCCAGGCCTTCCGTTTCCGTTTTGATGTAGACATCTTAAAAGCAAAAGCGGCCATCCTGGAAGGAGTCAAAGCTGTGCCGGAAATCCTTGAAGACCCAGAGCCTCGCGTTTTGGTGATGGAAGTCACTGAGTCCTGGGTTTCCATGAAAGTCTTTTATTCGGTTACGGATTACGGGCGCAAATACCGCGTGGGTGACCTGGTCGTGAGCAATGTCCTGGAGGCCATCAAGCGCAAGCGCCTGGCGCTGGCAACTCCGGTTTTAAGCCTTTCTCGAGAGGAAGAAGACCACGATTAAACCCCTCTATTTATAGGCAGTTTGACCTGGATTTGGTTCACTGTTAAAATTTAAGTATGAGTATCGCCGTAATTGACCAAGGGGCCGAGCTATACTGGTTTGTGAGCAACGCTCTTTTACAGGACGAGCTTCCCTTAAAGCACTTAAAAACAACGTCTTCAGGTGAACAGTTCATTCTTCAAGAGCTTCCAGCTATCGTTGTATTAAATGGTGATGACTCTGCTATTCAACCTGAAAAATTCATCGGAAAAATAAGAAACCACGTCTTTGCCAGAAACACCATGTTCATCGTGGTCACGGCCGACACTTCTGCTGAATTTAAAAAATCATTAATCATTGCCGGAGCAAGCCAGATCCTCTACAGAGGTCGAGGCTACACTCCTTCACCTAAATTTTTTAGAAATCTTATCAAGTGGTTTTTAAATTTAAAAAATCCCGATCCTCAGGTGATTGAATACAAACCGGTTGAATTTTTAGCTGATGGTGAGTTCTCTACTTTTGGACGCATTGGATGGCTTTCAGCAGCCCAATGTTATATTGAAGTCAACCTGGATTTGAGTCCAGGACAGACAATTGAAATGAGAAACCCGCTTTTTGATGAGCTGGACATTAAAGATGTCACTTTAACTATCGTCGATAAAAACACCATTGGCCGTTATTACCAATATGCCAATGGGTATCTGTGTAAGATTGAATCTAAAAAATCCAATGCGGATAAAAAGAAGCTGCTCGCCTTTATTGAGAGCAATCAGGACATTTCAAAATATAAACCGGTTAAAGTTGTTTACTATGAACAAAACGTGAATAATCGTGAAGCTATTAAAGGAATGATTAAACTCGACCAGCGCTACTGTGCGCGTGGGTTTGCCAATCTGGATAACTTCCTCGATGAACTTAACTTCCAACTCCCTCACCTCATCTTGATTGACCGCCAGATGATTGAGGCCAATAGAACAAAATTTGAACCGTTAAAAAAATTCCTGCAAAGTCATTTCTGTTATTGTGTGACTTATGACAATGAAGGAAAAACTGACCTGGAAAAATATAAAAAGGATTTCGACTTTGCGATGCACGTGCCTCGTGGAATTGAAAGCAAACTGCTTGAGTCCATGGTGCAAAAGCTCGATGAAAAAATGCTCGCCAACCACATGGAAGACAGCTCTGGAAAAATCTTTTTTAACAAATACTCTGCCTATAGCCGCATGAGTCTGCATTCTCACTGTCGCGTGAATGAACTGGCCATTACCGGTGTAGGTGTTTATCTGCCTTTTGCCATGTCGTCTTATTGTGCTTTTGAAATCACCTCTCAAGGCTTCACTCACCTTGGGATGAACCGTATGCAGTACTTTAGAAGTTTTATCAACAAAAAGAGTTCTACTGACATCTACCATCAATGTATCTTTATGGGACAAACTGTTTCGGATAACGAAATGATCAAAACTGCAGTCGAAAAAATCAAAGCATCCAGCTTTGAAGAATGGAAAATGAACTCTGCCCGGTAAGACAAAAACAAGACAACGAAAGCTTAAGTTGCTTTAATCAACTCAAAGGAAGATGATCATGAATATGAAAACTTTAATCCTTTGTTCATTTCTTTTTTCGCATTCACTTTACGCCTGGGATTCTTCTTCATTTAAAATGCCTATCAGGGCCGAGTTAAAAAAGAAGCTCACTCCCATTCAATACGAAGTCACACAAGAAGAAGGAACTGAGCGCCCTTTTAAAAACGAGTTTCACGACAGTAAAAAAGAAGGCATCTACGTCGATATCGTTTCAGGAGAGCCGCTTTTTAGCTCTCTGGATAAATTCGATTCTGGAACAGGCTGGCCGAGTTTTTCTCGCCCGCTGGTCAAAGGCAACCTGATTGAGAAAAAAGAAAACAGTTTATTTCTTGGTGCGCGCACCGAAGTCAGAAGCAAACACGCAAACTCTCACTTGGGTCACGTCTTCGATGATGGCCCAGCTCCTACAGGACTTCGCTACTGTATGAATTCAGCTGCGATGAAATTCATCCCTAAAGAAAAATTAAAAGAGTCTGGTTACGGTGAATTTGAAGAGCTTTTTTCACGCAAGTAAGCGACGTAAAGATTTTCCACTTTCGTTCTTGCCCATGGAGTTTTTCTTAAAAAAGTCAGGCTCGATTTCACACTTGGGTTGCTCTTAAAACAATTGATATCAATTAACTGAGACAATTCTTCAAAGCCATAGAACTCTACCAGTTCTGTAACGATTGCCTCTAATGTTTTTCCGTGAAGTGGATTCGTGTTATTTGCCATGTAATTGATCCAAAAGGGCCTCGAGCATTTTCTTTAAACTCTCCTGCTCCCCTCTGATGCGTGCGACTTGAACGCCGCCTTGAAGAGTCGTGAGAAATAAATCTGCGGCCAGTGTACTATCGATTGTCTTTTTAATTGTTCCTTCTTTTTTTCCCTGCTCAATCGTTTCTACCAGCCAATCGCGGATTAAGAAATGAAATTGCTGAAGTTTCTTTTTCATCTTTGGCGAAACAGAATAAAAATCAGAAGTAAAAGATCCTACCGGACATATCATGTTGTGTTTAGCTGAGAGTGAGCAAAATCCTTTAACCATCTTCTCCAGTTTTACTTTTGAAGGAAGATCCTGCACTTTTTTTGCCCAGGTCTTATGCCCTTCTTCGTAGTCTTCCAATAAAGCTATCCCCATGTCTTCTTTAGAAGAGAAGTAATAATGAAGGCTCGCTTTTTTGATCCCAAGAGAGTCGGCAATGGTCTGAAAGCTAAAGCCATTAAACCCCAAAGTTTGCAGGTATTCCTTAGCTAAATTCAGGGCCTCGGTCTTTGTGTTGTTGCTTTTAGCATTCATAAGGTGTATTCTACCTACCGGTAGGTAAAAAGTCAAAGTCTAATCATTTAAGGAAGATAAAGTATGAAAACCACAACAATGAGACCCGTTGCCATCATCGCAGGATCAAGAACTCCTTTTACAAAATCATTCTCACACTACTCGAGAACATCAAATTTAGAACTGATCACGGCCACACTAAAAGACTTGGTAAAAAAAACCAAACTAGAAGGCGTACAGCTCGGTGACGTTGCTACTGGTGCTGTTATGAAAAACGCTGAAGACTGGAACATGACCAGAGAAGCGGTTTTAAAATCTGGCCTTCATCCTCACACTCCTGGATATGATGTTCAACGTGCGTGTGGAACAGGATTAGAAACAGCAGCACAAATCGCTCTTAAAATTGCTTCAGGACAAATTGAAGCTGGAATCGCCGGTGGAACAGACACTAATAGTGACATCCAAGGTGTATTCTCACATAAATTCTCATGGCTCATGATGGAGTTGCAAAAAGCAAAAACAATTCCTGAGAAATTTAAAATCATCTCGCAAATTAACCCAAAACTTCTTCTGCCAATTTTTCCGGCCGTCAAAGAGCCTCAAACTGGTTTATCAATGGGGCAACACACTGAGCTTATGGTTCAAGAGTGGAAAATCTCTCAAGCAGAGCAAGATCAACTCGCATACGAGTCTCACCAGAAAGCAGCTCGTGCCTATGAAGCAGGCTTTCACCAGGATTTATTATTTGAGTTTAAAGGATTAAAAAAAGACTCAATTCTAAGACCTGATACAACAATTGAAAAACTAGCAAAACTAAAACCTGCTTTTGATTTCACAGGTAAAGGAACACTGACAGCTGGTAACTCGACAGCACTAACAGATGGGGCTTCTGCTGTGTTACTCGGAAGTGAAGACTTCGCTGATAAACACAAGCTTCCTATCCTTGCCTACTTTGTTGATGCTGAATACTCAGCAGTAGACTTTGTTAAAGGTGAAGGTCTTTTAATGGCGCCAACATTTGCCGTGAAGAGATTATTAGAGAGAAACAATTTAAAACTTCAGGACTTTGATTTCTACGAAATCCATGAAGCGTTCGCTGGACAAGTTCTTTGTACACTAAAAGCTTGGGAGTCTCCTGAATACTGTAAAAAGATGGGACTTTCTGAACCAATGGGATCAATTGATAGAAATAAACTAAACGTTAACGGCGGAAGTTTAGCTCTAGGTCACCCGTTTGCAGCAACGGGAGGAAGAATTATTGCTTCACTTGCTAAAGCTCTTTCACAAAAAGGAAGTGGACGTGGATTAATTTCCATCTGTACTGCCGGTGGTATGGGTGTTGCGGCGATTATTGAAAGACCGTAAGAGAGACTATAAGTGAGACCATAATGAAAAAACACCTGCCAAAAATCATTGCCCTCTTAAGCAGCTTTGCCCCGTCACTCGCCGCTAAGATTGCGCTAAAAATGTTTGCGACTCCTACGAGAATTCCTCGGCCAGAGTCGGAAATGGCAGTGTATGGAACGTCAAAAAAATACTTATTATCAAATGGGATTGCTGCCTTTGAATGGGGCAATCCCACTGATCCTCTTGTCATGCTTATTCACGGATGGAATGGCCGTGGAACTCAAATCGGAGCTTTTAGTACACGATTAGTTGAACTAGGTTTTAGGGTGGTCGCTCTCGATGGCCCAGGACACGGGATTTCGCCCGATGGTCCCAATGGGATGACTAACCCTGGTCACTACGCTCAGTTTATTACCCTCGCTCAAAAAGAATTAGACCCCAATGGAGCTCACGCGGTCATTGCCCACTCTTTCGGTGGAGGATGTTCAGTCCTTGCGGCCAAAAGAGGATTTAAAGTAAAAGGCATGGTGCTTGTCGGGACGCCGAACTTTTATGAAAGAGTTGTTACATTCTTTGGAAAAAGTTTTGGATTAAACGACAAAGGCCTCGAGCATTTTTTTGCTCTCGTTACAAAAGTTGCAGGTCTTAAACCAAGTGAACTTATCACCGGAGAGATCGGAAACACTCTGAATCTTCCCTGTTTAGTGGTCCACGACAAAGACGATAATGCCGTCGCCATTGCCGCCGGAGAGAGCATCCACCAGCAGTGGAAAGGCTCTAAAATCCTCAAGACAGAAGGCCTCGGCCATCGTCGCATCCTAAAAGATCCCCAAGTCATAGCGGAAGTTTGCGATTTTATTAAGAGCATTCCCTAAGACGCAATTGATTATTTGCAAGGGGCGTGATAACACTCTCCCCTATGAAAAATTTTAATTTAAGCGACGTTATTGAGAGCATTTCATTACTTGAACATGTGGCAAACAATTCAGAAATCCTGACAGAGCTTACTCATGAGCAAAGAATTGCTTTATTCAAAGCATGCGGAACGATCGCTAAACCAGATAAAAAAGAAATCGCTAAAAGAAATAAAGACGTCAAAATTTTCAAACAAAAACAATTAGTCGAACAAAATAGACTTAAGCGTGCCATGACTGGAATCAGAAGTGCGCGCGAGAACTCTGTCTTCGTTGCTCCTGAGCAGCTTTTATTAGACAGCAATAAAGCTTACGAAGAAGCGCCGGAATTAGATACAGCAAGAAACTGCTACGTGTGCAAGGCCGAGTTCAAAAAGCTTCACTTCTTCTACGATACAATGTGCAAGGAGTGTGGAGACTTCAATTACCATAAGCGTTTCCAAACAACCGACCTGACAGGACAGATCGCGCTCATCACAGGATCGCGTTTGAAAATCGGTTACCATGCCGTTTTAATGATGCTTAGATCTGGAGCGACAGTTATTGCGACCACTCGCTTCCCGGTTGATTCAGCAATGAGATACGCCAAAGAAAAAGATTACAACGACTGGAAAGACAGACTGCACATTCACGGTCTGGATCTTCGCCACTCGCCTTCTGTGGAAATTTTTGCAAGTTACATCGAACAAAAATTCCCACGCCTGGATATTTTAATCAACAATGCTGCTCAAACCGTAAGACGCCCACCGGGGTTTTACGCCCATTTAATGGAGCAAGAGCAATTAAACTTCCACGATATCAATTCTGAAGCTCAAAGGCTTTTAAAGAACCATCAGGAGTTTAAAACTGAGCTTAACCAACTGACTTATGGAAGCACCCCTTCGAGCGAACACGCTCTACCTGTTACGTGGCACGGAGAAGGCCCAGGAGTTGGAATCAGAGCTTCTGCAGAACTCTCTCAAGTTCCTTACAGTTTTGATAACTCGCTAGTGGCAGAAGAAGTTTTCCCAGAAGGAAAATTGGACGCCGATCTTCAACAGGTCGATCTTCGTACAACAAATAGCTGGAGACTTCGCTTAGGAGAAATCCAGACTCCGGAAATGTTGGAAGTTCAATTAGTAAACGCCGTAGCGCCTTTCATTCTATGTAACCGCTTGGTGCACATGATGAGACGCGATTACACAGGTAAAAAACATATTGTTAACGTGACGGCGATGGAAGGGAAATTCTATCGTTTCAAAAAAGAAGACCGCCACCCGCATACCAATATGGCGAAGGCCGCTCTTAATATGATGACTCACACGTCAGCGTCTGACTTTGCTAAAGACGGGATTTTCATGAATGCTGTTGATACTGGTTGGGTGACTGATGAAGACCCGGCACAAATCTCTGAGTACAAACAAAAGGTTCACGACTTCCAGCCACCTTTAGACATCGTTGATGGGGCCGCGAGAATTTGTGATCCGTTTATTGATGGGATTAATTCTGGGAAACATTGGTGTGGGCAGTTCTTAAAAGACTATAAGCCTATCGACTGGTAGTTTTTAGACAATTCCCATTTCAATCACAAAGCAGGTATTAGAGACATCCTTATCCAGGTAGATCTTCCCGTTGTGATCTTCGACAATCCCTTTAGAGATCGAAAGCCCAAGCCCCGTTCCTTTTCCCACTTCTTTCGTAGTGAAAAACGGCTGCATGATGTTGTTGGCGACATTTTCCGGGATGCCTGCTCCACTATCGATGACTTTGATTAAAATCGTTTCTGTGCCTATGACCTCAAACTTCACCTCGATCCATTTCTCATCTAATTTCTCAACAGCATCAAAGGCATTGCTTAGGAGATTTAAAACCACCTGAACGATCTGAGACTCACGGCAGTTGATTTTTACGTCAGGGATAGAATCGATTTTTAACGAGACCGGACTTGTTCTGAATTTCTCTCGGCAAATTTCAATCGTATGCTCTATTACATCCTTGACCTGAGTCGGAACAAAAGGGTCTTGCTCATTAGTGCGCGAAAAGGCCTTAAGACTTTTAACAATCTTGGCGATTCGCTCTGTCGTTTGTCCAATCTTATCCAAAGATGTTTTAAATCCTTCAGGATCATATTGATTTGAATCGATACTTTTAATCATCAAATTCACTCGGCCAGAGATAATCGCTAAGGGATTGTTAATCTCGTGGGCCATTCCTCCGGCCATCTCTCCTAACGAAGTAAGTTTAGCATTCTGTACGGCCACTTTTCTTTGCTCTTCCAGGTCATTTAAGGCCTTAAGCGAGCGGATTAAAAAATTTAAAGCGAAAACGAAAAGAACAATAAAGCTGATGATATAGATTGCACATTTCGTGTACCATCCCGCCATGTACTGACTTTTTGAGAGGGCCGTTATAACAAAAAAATCATAATCACCGACACGTCTGGCACTCGTAATTCGTGTCACTCCATCAATGCGCGATTTTCTCTCAGCAAAAACAGCACGCTTATTATGATAAAACAATTCTCGGATCGTATCCTGATTCTGCAGAGGAAAACCTATAAACTTTTCGACCCATGGATAACGGGCTGTCTCTTATACACATCTCCGAGCCCACGAGACGCTCAGTTATCTCG